>JAYTDB010000070.1:0-2333 GCA_043736135.1 Rickettsiales bacterium | reverse complement strand
AGCGCTTGTCCAGCATAGTAGAAATCATGAACATGTTCTTATTCAAGAACCGTACCAAACCAGTGTAGCTGATAAATTATTAAGAATTAGTTAGCGTGGGCGGGGTGTTTTGCTATCCAATCAGCAATATCCGCCAATACGGATTCGCCCCCAATATCACGGGTGAGCATATGATAACCCTCATCGTAAAATCCCACATCAAACGGTTTCGGCAAGCGCCTCACCACTGACTCAATAGGTTTGGGTGGAATCACTTGATCTTGCCCGCCATAAAGCAGCAGAATCGGCGGCTTAACATGCTCCACTTGCGCGTAGGCACTATCCATCAAGTTAGAAATGCCATACACCGCATCCACCCTCGTTGCCTTAATCACCAGCGGATCGAGCGACAAGCGGCGCAACATCGGGATGTTATTGGTCGGCTTGATTTTCAAATCTTTACCGGTCATTTTCGTATTGGGAATGATATGGGCGAATGTCCATAATAATGAGCGGTTTACCACTGGCATCGATTCGCCACCCCACACGGCGGGCGAAATCAATATAATTCCCGCAAGTGGCGGCATCTCATCTTCAGCAGAGGCTAATATCGTCACCGCCCCGCCCATACTCTCACCCATCAGGAAAATCGGCGTTTTTGGATATTGTTTGTGAATCATTTGTACAAAGGCAATCGCATCGCGCTTCAAATTGCCCTCACCGCCCCAAACGCCGACTTGCGCTGTTTCGCCAAAACCACGCTGATCATACGCATATGTTGCAATGCCACGTTTTTTAAAATAGGTGCCAGCAGAAACGAATCCGTTGCTATAATCATTAAACCCATGCAGTGCGACCACTATCGCCTTTGGCTTATGCTTCGGCAGCCAACTGCGAACGGGCAATTTCTCGCCATCTGCGGCAATGAATATGTTCTGTGATAATGATGGAGTAACGTTAGCGGGGTTAAAAACTTGTTCAGCAGGTGTGCAGGCAGAAAAGCCAATCAGCAAAAGCAACCCTACTGTTCTCTTCATTTACGGAAGCCTGTCGCAACCACGTACATTTCCGAAGAATCCGCGCGGCTGGCTTTCGGTTTCACATGCTTGATGGTGGTAAAATGTTTTTTGAGCAAATCCAGCACTTCACGTTCCGCGCCGCCTTGGAACACTTTGCCAATAAACGCGCCACCTGGCATCAACACTTCCACCGAAAAATGCACCGCCATCTCAAGCAACGCCATAATCCGCAAATGGTCGGTTGACGCGTGCCCTGTCGTGTTCGGTGCCATGTCCGATAGCACTACATCCACCGAACGTCCTGACAGCGCATCTTTCAGCAGCATCGGCGCATCTTCATCGGTAAAATCATGTTTAAAAATAATGGCGCCACCGATACTCGGCATCTCGAGCAAATCCATACCCACCACCTGCGGGCGCTGCTCAGCAGACTTGGTACGCTTCACCGCGACCTGCACCCAACCACCCGGTGCGCAGCCCAAATCGACCACGGTTTTACCCGGTTTCAGCAGGTTATATTTATCATCAATTTCAATCAGCTTATACGCTGCGCGCGAGCGATAACCCTCTTTTTTAGCCAGCGTCACATAGGGATCATTTAGCTGACGCGACAGCCACGCAGTAGACGATGGCTTACGACCACGCGCAGTTTTTACGCGGGTTTTTAATTGCCGTTTGCCTGAAAGAATATTGGTTTTATCATTCATTATTTGCCGCCTCGAAACAGGCTAAGGATGATACCCTCGCGCACACCGCGATCCGCAATGGTAATACTTCCATGCGGCCAAAGATTGCTGATTGCCTGAAAAATCGCACAGCCTGAAATAATATAATCCGCACGCTCTGGCCCAATACATGGGTGATTAAATCGCTCGCTTGGACGCATCGCAACTAGCTTGCGCGTCACTTCACGCACCTCTTCAACCGATAAGGTCAAGCCATCTACTTTTGTCCTATCATAACGCGGCAAGCCAAGATGAATGGCCGCCAACGTCGTCACCGTGCCTGATGTTGATAAAAATTGTACCGTGCCTTTTTCAAGTGCTTCGGTGATATGCGTTAGCTCAGAAAACGGTGCGATGCGGCTTTCCACATACGCAACCATATCGTCATACACACGGTCAGCAAACGCGCTGCCACCGAACTTATCCGCCAAATTCATCACACCATAATTCACCGACAACCAATCGGTTATTTTGCGTGTGCCGCCATCATCGGTATGCACCCACATCACTTCCGTGCTGCCACCACCAATATCAAATACGATGGCTTGCTTATGTTCAGACGCCAAGAGCGACGAGCAGCCCATAAATGCTAAATTGGCCTCTTCTTCGG
>JAYTDB010000069.1:0-7337 GCA_043736135.1 Rickettsiales bacterium | reverse complement strand
ATTAAAGGACGTCCCCTCCGGTGCTTTTTGCTTAAGCTGCGCGAGATTGCTGCCAACTGGCGCGCAAGACGTTGCGATTAAAAGGGCTAAAAGTAAGGGTATGGTGCGCATGATTTTTTCTCCTGCGGGCATCATAGTGGAGCAAATGTTAGATGGCAACTGGCAGATAGCACTTGCCAAACCCGCGAATTACTCTTATACAGCCGAAAATTATTTCAATCAGGAGTTTAAAAATGACCATCCAACGTACCTTCTCAATTATCAAGCCAGACGCAACTGCTCGTAACCTTACTGGCAAAATCACAACCAAGTTTGAAGAAAACGGTCTGCGCATCGTGGCATCGAAACGCCTACGCATGTCTCGCTTGCAAGCGCGTCAATTCTATATCATCCATAAAGATCGCCCATTCTACGATGAATTGGTTGAGTATATGGTGTCTGCTCCTGTTGTGGTGCAAGTGCTTGAAGGCGAAAACGCTGTGCTCAAAAACCGTGAAATCATGGGCGCTACTGACCCTGCAAAAGCTGATGCTGGCACGATTCGCAAAGAATTCGGTGTTGATTTGGGCAGCAACTCGGTGCACGGTTCGGATTCAGAAGAAAACGCAGCGATTGAAATCGCATTCTTCTTCTCAGGTACTGAAATCGTAGGTTAGTTTATATCTATAATCCTGCGGGCGGCACAGCCGCAGCGCAGGATTATATATTTATTGAAAAAGATTCTGCGCGAATGCTTCGCATTCCGCAGAATGACATATTTATCTACCTGGATCCGCGAAAGTCTTGAGCGATGGCTCAACCACTTTAAAGCCCGTAGGGGTTATTTCCATAATCGATAATTTACGCTCGGACCCGCCATCAGGCAGCAAGCGATATAACCCGTTCGCAGGGCCTATCTGCCCATCTTTATTCAACAGTTTTTGCACATCAATAATATCCGATTTGCTATCCATCGATACGCTGACAAGCAAGGAAATCACGTCATAGGACAGGCTGGCGAGACGCGTTGGTTTATACCCATAAGCAGCAGTAAAGCGTTTTTCAAAAACATGAAACGGTTCTTGCGGCGCCCCTGGGAACCATGCCCCTAGCAATTGTGTATTGTTGCTAATTTCTGGATCATCCCACAAACCTGAACCAAAAATTTTGATTTTGCTAAAATCAAAATTATTTCTATCTAAGGCCGTCACGATATTTTTAATATTATAGCCGCTATCAGCAAGGAACAACGCTTGAAAGCGTTTGTCATTCGATGTGTTATTATAACCCGCCATCAAACGTGCAACCGCTGCATCAATATTCGCTTGGCTTGGCGCATATAATTCAACCGGCGAAACGAACCCACCTTTTTTAGAATAAATAGTCGATAATTCATCACGAACCTTCTGACCATATGCATCATTCGGCGCCAACAAGGCAACGCGCTGGAAATTATATAAATACGCATATTCAGCAATGTGCGACACTTGCTGTTCTGGCAAATAGCCATAGGTAAAAATATTTGGCTCGGCGACAACTTTGTTATTAGAGAAACTAATAACTGGAACATTTCTGGCTTTCACTATGGGCTTCATTGCTGTAACCGCTTGCGAGAATAAAGGGCCGACAATAAAATTTGCACCATCATTAATCACCGCTTCGGCAGCGGCAGCAGCAGAATTGGCGGAATTCCCAGTATCTTTCGGCATCAAAATAATTTGTGATTGAATATGCTCTGATGGCACCGACATATATTGATCATTCAGCGCGAGCATCGCCGCGTCCAACATAGAATTCCCTACGGTTGCAGAATCACCCGACAGAGGCAGTAACAAGCCAATTTTAATCGGCGTGGCGCCATCCGGTATCACCCCAATCATCCCATCTTTATTCGCCAGCTGTTCTTTCATAATCGGGGCTGTCGACGATGCTGCCATCGGCTTTTTAATTTTAGGCGATGGTGCGCCACACGAAGATAAAACCATCAGCGCAGCGATAAAAAAGTATAATGTGGGTTTCATAATCATCCTTTGGCAGTATAGTAAGGTTCTATAGACTTCTTCAGTAACTCGCTTTTGCGATAAAGCGCGAAGGAACGGATACCGAGGAAAAGCAAGTGTACACGAAGTACATGCTTTTACGAGGAGGCTCCATTCCAAGCAGATTTGAAGCAAAAGTAGAGCTAACGAAGAAGTCTAATAAGAAAGAAACTAATGTGAAACCAGAATTCAGTCAAACCTATCCCGCAGGACTGTATATCGTCGCAACGCCGATTGGTAATTTACGCGATATTACATTGCGTGCGCTCGATGTGCTCGGGCTATGCGATACGATATTATGCGAAGACACACGTGTATCGGGCAAGCTCATGTCGCATTACGGCATTAAAGCACCGCTCTTATCATACCACGATCATAATGGTGAGTTTCGTCGCCCACAAATACTGCAAATGTTATCCGAGGGCAAACGCATCGCACTGGTATCTGATGCTGGCACGCCACTGATTTCCGACCCCGGATTCAAACTGGTGCGTGATATGCAGCAGGCAGGTTTTTATGTGTCGGTTTTGCCCGGTGCATCCAGCGTGTTATCAGCACTGTGCTTGTCAGGCTTGCCAACCGATGAATTTACTTTCGCAGGATTCCTGCCCACAAAACAGCAAGCATTAAAAAACCAATTAGAGCGATTCACCGCCTCACCAGCGACCATCGTATTTTTTGAATCAGCGAAGCGTTTGGATGATTGTTTAGAAATGATGGATACGCTTTGGGGCAATCGGCAAATCGCCGTCGTGCGCGAAATCACCAAACTATTCGAAGAATCAAAACGCGGAACGCCCGCAGAATTGCGCGACTATTATGCGAATGAAGGCACCGCAAAAGGTGAGGTGGTAATTGTCGTATCACCCGCTGCTGTCGCAGAAGACAGCCAAGATATAGACGCATTACTGACTACTTTATTGCAAAGCCATAGCGTCAAAGATGCGGCGAGTATTATTGCCGAACAAACGGGTAAATCGCGTAAGGAAATTTATGCACTCGCACTCAAAATTTCGCAAGAATAAGAAGAAACGGTCATACCATTTTGGTATTTTTGCGGAATATTATGCCGCGCTTTATTTGCTGTGCAAAGGCTACCGCATTATAAAATTACGCTATCGCAATCCTAAAGGTGAAATTGATATTCTGGCACGCAAAGGTGACACGCTCATTGCCGTAGAGGTCAAAGCACGCGCGAAGATGGCGGATTGCCATGACAGCATCACTATTCATAAACAAAGGCGCATCATTAAGTCCATGCAATGGTTAATGGTAAACCCTGCGAAATTGTCTGGACTTCGTAATGGGCAGGTTCATAATATACGCTTCGATGTGGTGTGGGTAATTCCCTATGCCATTCCTAAACATATCAAAAATGCATGGAGCCTATAATGCGCGCAATTCGGAATTTATTGCTACTGGTCGCCACCTTACAATTGGCAGGCTGTGCCGCCATTATATTTGGCGCGGGCACGGAAACAGCGGCCGTAGTGGCACAAGAACGCAGCGTTGGCAGTGCGGTTGATGATGCGGGCATCGTTCTCAGCCTCAAACATCTTTATGCAAAAACAGATTACAAAGATCTGCTCGCTAATGTGGAAATGAAATCGGTAGAAGGACGCGTGTTACTCACCGGCAACGTGGACAAACCAGAATCACAAATCGAGGCAGTGCGCCTTGCATGGCATGTGGATGGTGTGAAAGAAGTCATCAACGAAATTCAAATCAATGATAAAAGCGGCTTCTGGAACTACACGCGCGACGTATGGATTTCCACGCAAATCCGCACACGTTTGATTGCAACCAAAGGCATCCGTTCTATCAATTTTTCGGTGATTACGGTGAACCAAGTGGTATATGTGATGGGTATCGCGCAAGACCAATCCGAAATGGATAAAGTCAATTACGTGGCAAGCACCACGAGCTACGTGCAACGTGTCGTCAATTACGGCAAACTAAAAAGCGACCCAAGCAGAAAGCAGTAACCATGGCATTGCGGGTAGCGATTCAGATGGATGCGCTGTCATCCATCAATCCTAAAAGTGATACGACCTTATTAATGGCGCGCGAAGCGCAAGCCCGTGGGCATGATATTTTTTACTACACGCCCGACACCCTCACCTACCGTGAGGGTACGGTAACTGCACGCGGTCATAAGGTGCAATTTCTTGAGGGCGAAAAATTCTACGAATTAGGCGCTGAATGGCATGAACCAATGCACGATATGGATGTGGTACTGCTACGCCAAGACCCGCCATTTAACATGACGTATCTGTCCACCACCTACCTACTCGAGCAATTACAGCCCGATGTGCTGGTGGTGAATAACCCGACTGCCGTGCGTAATTTCCCTGAAAAGATCTTCCCGACGCTGCTCGAAGATTTTATGCCACCTACGCTGATTACGGCCGACATCCGCGCCATTGAAGATTTCCGCAAAGATTACCAAGACATCATTATCAAGCCACTTTATGGCTTTGGTGGTCACGCCATTTTACGCATCAAGCCCGATGATCAGAATTTTAATGCACTGATGGAGATGCATTTTTCAACCAGCTCCGAGCCGATTCAGGTGCAGAAATTCTTGCCCGAAGTAACGACGGAAGATCGCCGCATCATTATGATTGATGGTGAAGTCGCGGGTGTTTTAGGGCGCATTCCTGCCGATGATGATGTGCGGGCAAACCTACGCGTCGGTGGCAAAGCAGCCAAAGTTGAACTCACCCATCGCCAGCGCGCTATGTGCGATGAGCTAGGCGATACGCTGCGCGAAACGGGCATTATTTTTGCAGGTGTGGATATGATTGGTGATTACCTCACCGAAATCAACATCACCTCCCCCACGGGCATGGTCGCCATCAACAAACTCCACAACGTCAAACTAGAAGCCACATTCTGGGACGCGGTGGAAAGTTATGTGGGCTAGGCATTGAAAATCTTTTGTCATGCCAGCGTAGGCTGGCATCCAGCAAAAGGCGCTTCTGCGACGAGAAGGTTTTTTTCCTTGCTGGTGCGAGTCAAGACTGGATGCCAGCCTACGCTGGCATGACACCCTTTTTTGTGGCATTCTTCACCAGATCTATTACATTGTTTTTATGCATGAAAAATTTACTCCCCTCCCCACCTTAATTCGCAAACAGGGCTTCACGCTGATCGAATTATCTATAGTCCTCGTCATCATTGGGTTAGTTGTTGGTGGGATTGTGGTTGGCAAAGACATGATCGAGAACTCGCAAATGCGCGCAACGATCACACAGATTGATCAAATACGATCGGCAGCGAATACATTCAAATTAAAATATGCTGGACTGCCAGGCGACATTGCCACTGCAACCCAATTTTTTGGTGCTCACTCTTCAATTTCAGGCACACCTCTTTGTAGCTGGGTGACAGTTCCTATGGCTACTGCATGGAATGCAGCACCGCCGGAGGCAGGCACCTGTAATGGTGATGGAAATGGTATATATGACACGGGAGGCGGAAACTGGAAGGGTGGCGAACAAGTGGTTGCTTGGCAGCAACTATCTGCTGCAGGCTTATTATCGCCACAATTTAGGGGGGGATACCAAGGAGGAAGTGGATACACCGTACTAACTCCCAATGTAGTAGCGCCTGGCTCAATATTGCCGATTATGGCACCAACAGGCTATGATAGCGGGCTGATTTTTGCAATTAATCCTCCCACATCCACAAACCTTTACACCCCCTTCTCATCCACAGATATTGCCAATTTTCTAAGCGGTGAGCACGTGCTGGTGTTAGGTGCTTTGAATACGGCCAATAATTATGTGACTTATGGATTATTGCCGCGCATTGCTTTTGCGATTGATAGCAAGCTAGATGATGGAAAACCGGCTTCAGGAAAAATCATTAGTTCGCAACCACAATGTCATGCGGGCACAACAAACGGCGATTACAGTTTAACTGTTACCAGCCTTGCCCATTGCAATAAAATGTGGGTTTTCATAGCCCGCCTTGCCGTAAAGAAATGGTGCGCCATCAGCAGTGAGTACATATCCCCCCGCTGCGTTTAAAATGGCGTGACCCGCCGCCGTATCCCACTCCATCGTGCGGCCAAAACGCGGATAAATATCGGCATTGCCTTCTGCTACCTGACAAAATTTAATCGAACTGGAGCCAGCAACTAATTCTTTAATCTGCAACGTTTGCAAAAATTCTTCGGTCTTTTTGGATGGATGCGATTTGCTACGCACCACTGTTACCCCATCCGCAGGTTTTTCACGCACCTGAATTGGCTCAATTGCACCGCCATTTTTTTGCCGAAATGCTCCATCCGCACTGCCATAATATAACGTGCCATCAGCAGGTGAATAAATAACGCCGAGTACGGGGACGCCATTTTCAATCAGGCCAATATTCACCGTGAACTCAGGTTCACCCGCCACAAACGCACGCGTGCCGTCCAGCGGATCGACTAGCCAAAACAGCGGGTGCGTCACCGCGGGTGCGCCGTGGTTAGATGTATCTTCTTCCGCGATAATCGGGATATGCGGAGCAATTTCTAATAATACCTTAGTAATCAAGCCGTTAGCAGCAATGTCTGCCTCGGTGACGGGGCTTTTATCCTGCTTCTGGCTGGCGGTATAACCCTCATTATAATAACGCATAATCACCTCGCCGGCACGGTGCGTTGCAGCAATAACAGGGGCTAGATATTGTGAATGAGGAGTGCTATGCATACGACCATCTTTAACCATAAAATTTGTGATTACAACAGATAAGCCACAGGACAATACTCTATGACGACCGCTTACCAAAAGAAACATGCCGTGCTGATGAAACAATTAATCGCGGCATTGCCTTCAGCAGCAAGCGCGCTTGAAAAGCGCTTTACCGAATTATGCTATGAAAAAATGCTGGTGACCGAGCTTGAAAAACTCGATGCGAAAAAAGCGGTTGCGGTTGCGACCAACATGTTTGGTTATTTGAAAAATCGCAAACCGCTCGAAGAAAAAATCCGCGTATTTTCACCCAAAGACAGCTACAATACCGTCGTTGAATTACTCAACGATGATATGCCATTTTTGCTTGACTCACTCACCTCAGAATTAGTGCACCACGGGCTGGTTATCAAACAAACCGTGCATCCGATTATCCCCATCACCCGTGATAAAAATGGGGACATCGTTTCGCTTGGCACGCCAAAAGATAATTTCCTTGAATCCTTCATCCATTTTGAAATTTCGTCCTTGCCCGAAGGGCTGACCGAAGCGCAGTTGCAATCCGATTTAGAGTGGGTGCTGGCGCATATCGTGCTTGCCGTGACCGACTGGAAGCCAATGGTTGCAAAGGCTGAGG
>JAYTDB010000068.1:0-2845 GCA_043736135.1 Rickettsiales bacterium | reverse complement strand
GCAAAGATCAATCCAGTCATTACGATGCCGCTAGGTATATAGCTCAGCGCGTGTTTGAAGAAGCCTTTGATGCCTGTTCCGATGCGCGAAAGTAGGCTTGGTTTTTCCTCATATTGCTGTTGTTCATCGCTCATCGTGCTACCTGCTGCGCGGCATGCGCGAGTTTTTGACGTTCATGCAACAGTTTTTCGCAATGCCCGCTGCGGCATTCATCTTGTTCCACTGCAAGCTCAGGTGTTTTTGCTTGAGCGAGTGCGCTTTTGTCACGCACAACTTCGTAATATTGCGCCATCTCTTCGGCTTGTTGTGTATTGAGACGTTTATGTTCACCGTGTGCGGAAAGTGCAGCACCGAGCAACCCGCCGCCTCCCAAAAGAGCAAGGCCAGCACCCGACGTAAAGTATGTTGCACTGGCGGATAATACGCTACTGAAAACCGTTGCAGCGGCAACCGTGGGTGCGGCGGTGAATGCTAATACTGCCATCACACCCGCTGCGATAATTGCGGTTGCAATTGCGCCTTTGCCAAAACCAGTGGCAGCAACATGAAGCAAACCTTTGAATGCAGATTTATAGGCGCCATGAATCTTACCGTCCGCCCATTGCTGGGCACCGTCTAGAAAGCCATCACTCGGCGGGGCGTAATCGTGTAAGTGACTCATAAAAAAACTGGCCTAGTTTCATCTGATTATGCTTTGATTCTAGCATACTAGACCAGCAAAAAATATGAACGTTTTATGACAGTGGAAATTGGATTGTGACAGCCTAATGCTTAGGCAATTGGCTGGTATCCATGCCAAGCAAAGTTTGTTTTGCCTGTGCAATCACCTTGTCGCGGTGATAGGTGGTGGATTCTGGGTAGGTTATTTGCGGCTCTAGTAGAACCGTTGACACCCCAGTTTCAGTATATTTTTCAGGTTGTTCTGGCTGAGTAACTTGCGCTTGCTGTGCTTCGGTGAGCCCTAAGCGACGGGTCATGCCGCGTGCGAGCACATCGGTATGGTCAAAAATTTTGCGGAAAACGTCGCGATTAATGCCAAAACTAGCGCCCATTGCGCCAAAGGTAGCGGTTGAAACTGCCATAATGCCGACTTTTCCAGCAGCATCGCCCAAGAGTGGCGTCAGAAGTTCTGCGGCCAAGCCGCTGGATGCAAAGATAGCGCCTGCGATAAGCCCTACGGCGAGTCCAACGGCAGCAACTTTCCAAAATATAGGGCCAGCCTGACCTTTTCCGTCTTTTGCTTCCACAAAATGGTCGGTACGATAGACGGGTTCGCGCAAATCGGTCTTTTTTGGAGTAACAGTTAGTTTGTTGGGTATTTCCGCCTCCAGGCGATTGAGTTTGTTTTCAATTTCATTGAATTTACTCTCTAGGTATAATTTATTGCGGCGTTCTGCTGTATCCAGCCCCGCGGCGACTGCGCCCGCTGAAATACCGATTTGGCTGAATTCTTCTACGCCCTTGATGATGCCAATGCCGACGAAGGCAACGGCGGCAGTAATGGCGGCAGCTATTCCAACGGTTGGCAGTAAAATTGCGGCAGCAGCAACGCCAACCACGCTACCCATCAAACCGCCAACAACCGCGCCTCCCAGCATACCTTTGACGGAACCTTTATACGATTCCCACCAGGCGTGATGATAGTACGGACCCTCGTCAGTGACGGGTTTTCCGGCCGCTTTCTTTTCATCAATTTCAACGAGTTTCTCTGTATCCATTGCCTTGCAAATCCTTTTTCACGCATTCTCATCATAACGCATTTTATCTGTTTCAAAAGTGAAGCTTTTGTGACAAGTTGATTTTTAACCAATAAATGAGGAAAAAATGATTGGAAAACTGAACCATGTGGCGATTGCAGTGCCTGATTTGGCCGCTGCCAGCGCTGTTTACCGTGATGTATTGGGTGCTAACGTGTCCGAACCGATTGATGTGGTGGAGCATGGCGTTCGGGTGGTGTTTATTACCCTGCCAAATACTAAAATTGAATTGCTCTTTCCGATTGGTGAAAATTCGCCGATTGCGGCATTTTTGGCGAAGAATCCATCAGGCGGTATGCACCATATTTGCTACGAGGTAGAGGATATCCTTGCTGCGCGTGACCAATTGAAGGCTTCTGGTATGCGCGTGCTCGGTGATGGCGAACCAAAAATTGGCGCACATGGCAAACCCGTTTTATTTCTGCATCCGAAAGATTTCTGCGGCACATTGGTGGAGATTGAGCAAGTATGATTAGTCGCCGTCATCCCGACGAAAGTCGGGATCCAGTAAAAAAACACAAGATGGATTCCGACTTTCGTCGGAATGACGGTTATCACCTATGACCCTTGGCTGGATGATATTTACCTTCATCAACATCTGGTGGGTGGCATTGTTTTCTGTTATCTCCGTTGGCAATACCCATGCGCGGACAGTTGCAGCGGATGAATATGCAGCGGCACCCGACAAACCCAATTTCAAGAAAAAATTTATCCTCACATCCATCATTAGCGCGATTCTGACTGCTATCGCAGCAACGCTAATGGATATGGGAATCATCAGCTTTGTTTAGATTGTGTCATCCTGCTGATTTGCTTGCAAATCGAGCAGGATCCATAAGGGGTGCGCGGTGAAAACAGGTTATGTTTATATCATGACCAATCAGAAAAATGGGACACTTTATATTGGTGTTACAACCAATTTGGTAAAAAGAGTTTGGGAACATAAAGAGGGCGTAGTCGAGGGATTTACAAAGAAATATGACTGCAAGAGCTTGGTGTATTATGAAATTCATGCAGACATATCCAGCGCGATACTTTACGAAAAGAAGCTGAAAAACAGACGGCGAGCGTGGAAAATTGATTTAATA
>JAYTDB010000067.1:0-2235 GCA_043736135.1 Rickettsiales bacterium | reverse complement strand
GGTAGCCATATTTAATCTGGAAAGTGCGAACAGCAGTATTATATTTCTGAATTTGTGTGATCTGTGCCCGTAATTCGGCCGCTACAATCATTTCCTTACCAATAATAATCCCGCTGATTAATAGCCCAATAATGACCAAAACAATAGATATCTCAATTAAGGTGAAGCCTGCAACCCTAGGTTGAGCGGGGGGGGTGATTTGTATGACATTAAACGAGTTTCTCGTTTCTCACATCACACGGATAGCAGAATTTGGTGCTATCAATTTGTGCGGGGGTGAGTGGCCACGGGCCTACGGCGGGGTCTTTGTCATAGAGTGAGGCCGATTTTGAAAAGAAGATGCCAGCGGCAGTGGCTGGCGCTTTGAACAAGGTGCCTGATGGCACGGCGATGGCGACTACAGCGCTTTCTTGTACCGTTTCCATCTCATCATATTGGTAAATTGCAAATTCAATATCACCTGCGGGCAGGATGATATATTGCATAATTGTTTGCAGTTGATAATCACCATTTTTCTTGCGCACAATCACGCGGTCGGAACGCTTTGGAATCGCATCGGCAGATAAGCATGGAATGCACATATAAATTTTATCATCAGGCTGCAAATCGCCCTGAATGAATAAATCGCCATAATTCCATTTGGGTTGCACATGGTAACACTCAAATAACCCATCATCTTTTTTGTCTAACGGTTTAGCTTTGGTCACACCGGTTGCATGCAGCACCGATAGGGCAAAGGCAGCCGCGACCGTTGGCGTTTCCAGCTCTTCATGCTTTCCCGCTTCGATGCCGACTTGGTAGTGGATGTTCGGCAAGGGCTGCAAGATGGTTTTTAGGGTTTTAAGTGTAACGGCGCTTGACGACGAGCTATGTGCTGAAATTGCTTCCGCAAGTCCGAGCAATACGCCGCGAATAGGCGAGCAATTCAGCTCTTTATTATGCTTATGGTCGGTAACGCAGACCATATTTCCGCGTGCGGAATGGATATCCAATATACCCCAGATATGTGTGCCAACATGGAACAACTCTTGGGCACGGTGATGGTGATGTGTTTCGGCTTTGCGCTCCATAAAATCGGTCGGAATACGGTTCATATCAGGCAGTAATACACCGCCTTCGCCGAGTCCGCAGCGGTAGCAGTCACGAATCTCTTGGCGCGCTTTGGGGGCTTCGCTATAGGCATAAAAATATTGTTCAGCGGCGAGCGGGTTGCCTATAACGCCAAGTACGTCGCGAGTGAGCAATCCTTTCTCATTCAGCACCATCGCAAGCAAGATGCCCGCTAATCCGCATGGTTCATTGCCATGAAGTTGTGCTAAAATCACAAAAGGTGGCTCTTTTGCGTTATTGCCAATACGAATCGCAGCGGGAATTTTCTTGCCGCCAATCTCGCAGGTTGATTGTGATACCAAAGCGTGTACTTTGTGCAAATCAGCAATAGTAATGCGGTCGGCAAAAAAACGATTCACCACGCTGGCTGCATTTTTACTTTTTGTAAAATCGCTGTTGAAAATATTGGAAATAAGGTGTCGGATGTCTGTCATGAACATAAATCTAGCAAATGAAATGACAGAAGTCATCTTAATTGGTTTGCCTGGCCCGACGCATCATTATGGCGGGCTTTCAGGGGATAATGTCGCATCGGCAAAAAATCAGGGGCATATATCTAATCCTAGGCTAGCAGCGCTTCAGGCGCTGGAATTGATGCGCCAACTGATGGGGATGGGTATTAATGTGGGGGTTATCCCGCCGCAATTGCGCCCGTATTTGCCAGAAATGAAGCGGTTTTTTTCAGGCGATGATGCTAGCGTTATTGAACAGGCGGCAACGCATAAGCCGATGTTTTTGCAGGCGATGACATCGAGCGCATCGATGTGGGTGGCGAATGCAGCGACGGTTACGCCCTCGGTGGATAGTGCGGATGGGATCTTGCACCTGACAATCGCTAATTTATACACGAACATTCATCGGCGCATTGAAGCGCTGACCAGCTATCTCGTATTTCGCCAAATATTTGCTAAAGTGCCGCGCTGCTGTGTGGATATGCCGCTAGACGGTGAATCGGGGTATCGGGATGAGGGGGCAGCGAACCATATGCGGCTTGCGCCAAATCATTCCGCTAACGGATTAAATGTATTTGTTTATGGGGCGGATGGCAACCCGCGTGATCCAAAAACAGCACGGCAAACGCTTTCTGCTTCGGAAGCACTTATAAAACATCATGCACTATTTGAG
>JAYTDB010000066.1:0-4681 GCA_043736135.1 Rickettsiales bacterium | reverse complement strand
GGTGGCGTTGGCCAAGGCGATGGCAATGGCTTGATAACGTCTTGTCCATACCATGCAGTTCATGCAAGCTTAAGCTGTGAAATGATGCTTTATTGGGTCAACCTGTCGGAAGCCCAATTGATAGGGGAAAAATTTGACTTGGTAGGCTACACCATACCGGAAGATACTGATATTCCTACCCTAAGTTCCACGGTCACTTTGGATATGTTTTTACCCCGCGCTAAGATTGGCGATGCTTTTTTAGCTATTTTTACGTCAAACTCAGGTAGCTTTGCTGCATATAAGAATTTAATAGGAAGAAATTCTTTTCTGTTAGCGAGCATTACCGGTAACCCTGCCGCAAGCTATTTCACCGCTAAGCCTGCCCTAACTCCAGCCCAGGCGTTTATGATTGATAATAAGCTGGATGATGGCTTTCCTTTGCAAGGTGGTATTCAAATAGTTAATTTCGGCGCTACAGGCGGTTTGAGTTTGTATGGGATTTCAGGTGCTCTTAATAAAATTTTTTCACAAGGGAGTCCTGCTGGAGGCTTTGTCGCGTCCAATACGAGTTGGTTCCCCAGCGCAGCCGTACCATGCGCTAAAAGCACAGCAAATACGGATCCAAATTTCAACTATAACACTAGCGATAGCAGCCCACAGTGCCAGCTTATTATAGGCTTTCAATAGTACGTATATATCTTTCCCCTTGAAAAATTCTATAAAGTAGGCGGGAAAAAAGCTGTTTGCATTATATAAAACACTATCCACAATTTTCGTAGATAACCTGCATCCCTATTTTTGTTTGGTAGTTTGAAGCCTACCTTACAAATGGATCGCGCACCAAAATCGTATCTTCGCGTTTAGGGCTGGTAGAAAGCAGTGCCACTTGGCACTCGATCAGCTCTTCAATGCGGCGAACATATTTGATGGCTTGTGCAGGTAAATCCGCCCAGCTTTGCTTGCCGTGCGTTGATTCTGTCCAGCCTGGCATTTCTTCATACACAGGCGTGATTTCCGCTTGAATATGCGCTGCCGAAGGCAGGTAATCATATTTCTCGCCTTTATACATATAGCCCGTGCAGATTTTGATGGTCTCAAAGCCATCCAGCACGTCTAGTTTGGTGAGCGCAATGCCGTCAATGCCCGAAATTTTGCAGGCTTGGCGAACCAACACCGCATCAAACCAACCGCAGCGACGTGGGCGCCCCGTAACCGTGCCGAATTCATGCCCGATTTTGCCGATTTTTTCGCCGACTTCGTCAAACAACTCAGTCGGGAAGGGGCCTGAACCCACGCGGGTTGTGTAAGCTTTGGTGATGCCGAGCACATAGCCAATATCGCGTAGCCCCATACCGCTGCCGGTTGATGCCATGCCCGCCACTGTATTTGACGAGGTGACATATGGATAGGTGCCGTGATCGACATCGAGCATGATGCCTTGCGCGCCTTCAAATAAAATGCGCTTATCTTCTTTTTTCAGCTGGTCGAGCAAGCGCCAAACAGGTGTTGCGAATGGCAGAATTTTTGGTGCCACTTCACGCAATTGCGCGAGGATGTCTTCTGATTTAATTGGCGTACCACCTTGTGCCACTAACAGTGTGTTGTGATAATTCAGCAAATTTTCTACTTTTACTTTTAGCGTCGCTTCATCCGCCAAATCGCACAGGCGAATGGCGCGGCGCGCTACTTTATCTTCATACGCAGGGCCAATGCCACGGCCCGTTGTGCCGATTTTGCTTTCACCTTTTGCGATTTCAGATGCTTTATCAACCAGCTGGTGAATCGGCAAAATTAATGGCACGTTTTCCGCGATGCGTAAATTTTCTGGTGTGACTTTTACGCCTAATTTTCCTACCGTTTCGATTTCTGCAAGCAGCGCATACGGGTCAACTACCACACCGTTGCCGATGATAGAAAGCTTGTCTTTACGCACGATACCAGAAGGCAAGAGCGACAATTTATAGGTCACGCCATCAATCACCAGCGTGTGGCCAGCGTTATGCCCACCTTGAAAACGCACAACTACATGTGCGCGTTCACTCAACCAATCGACCACTTTGCCTTTGCCCTCATCACCCCATTGAGAGCCAATCACCGCAACATTACTCATAACACATCCTTCAGTTATATTTTTTTCAATTCGTCGTTTTCACATAAAAACGCGCAGTCTAATTTCTTCGCTTGCTCATACGCGCTACCAAAAGCAGGCAATGCCTGAATTGTTGTGTAGCCTTTATCTTGTAGCGCTTGCACATCGCTATTCACTACCAGCACTCGCGGTGGCAACGTTGGCGTAATCACCAATGCACGCAGGCTTTCTACGTATAATGTAAAGCCCGTAGCGGTTTCATCGCCGATATTATAACGACCGCCGCGACCTACTTCATACGCCACATTGGGCACGAAAATGGAGAAGCCAACGCCAGAATGATAGCCGTAGCCTTGGCTTTCCGCCGCATCAATGGTCAGCGACCAGCTCGCATGTTTTTGTTTTTGTAAAATACGCACCACGTCGCGTAAATTATTTACCAGCATTTTTGCTGACGTTGGTAAATCGAGACGTTCGATAGCAGCTAACTTGCTTTCTGCTTCGCCCGCAAGCCCAACCAACGCAATCAGCGCGTCTTTGTAGGTGAGCGGCAATGTGCGAAGCGTTGTAATGTCTTTGTGTGATAACGCTTCGTAGAGTGTGCGAACTTGTTCTGCTGAAAGCGCATCGGTCGCAACCAGTGCCGCCGTGATAGATGGCAGGTTGAGGTCGATAGAAAAAATGTTGATGCCGAGCTTTTGTAAAGATGCCGCAGCAACCAGAATCACTTCCGCATCGGCTTCTGGTGAGCTTGCACCAATTAATTCGATGCCTGCCTGACGCAATTGACGGTCGGCCTTTAGCTGCTCACCTTGCAGGCGCAAAATCAGCCCATTATACGATAGGCGCAGCGGGCGAGGGGAATCTTTGAGCAAAGTCCCCGCAATACGGGCTATTTGTAGGGTGATATCAGGGCGGATACCCAGCACGCGGTGAGCTGTGGGGTCCATCACGCGGAACATCTGGCCGCTTAAACGTTCGCCGCGCCCAGCAAGCAAATTATCACTATATTCAAGCAGTGGCGGCGATACTTGTTCATAACCGTAGGCCTCGAAAACCGCGAGCAAAATCGTAGAAATGCTGCTTTCTAAGCGCGCCATCGGCGGCAGCACATCATAGCAGCCAGAAGGCAGGAGAGGGGTTTTACTCATAAAATTCTTAAAATCCATTGAACCAGTTAGAAACTATGTCTAAAACAGTGTATGTAATTGTCAATAAAACAAAAGATTATAAAGATTATATCATGTCGCCAAAAAATATTTCGATCGTTATTAGCGTTATTGTGATTGTTTGGGTGCTATCGGGTGCACTTTTCGGCACAAAACGTGAAGATGCTGAAAAACCTAGCGAAGCCAGCGGTCAAAATACGGGAAAATTATTAAAAGTTGAATCACTCACTGCCCAAGATTTCACCCGCACAGTGACATTGAACGGCTTTACCGAAGCTAATCGCATGATTGAGCTTAAACCCGAAGTGGAAGGCAAAATCATCGAATTGCCCGTTAAAAAAGGCATGGTGGTTGAGGCCGGGCAGCTTATTGCACGGTTGGATAATCGGGATCGTGCTGAAAAACTCGCTGAAGCAAAAGCCAAGCTGGACGCCCGCACGATTGAATATGAAGCATCAAAAGAACTCAAAGAAAAGGGCTTCCGTCCGCGTATGGGGCTTGCGGATTCTAAGGCGAATTTAGAAACAGCGCGGGTAGACCTCGCGCAAGCCAAGCTAAATTTTGATAATACACAAATTAAAGCACCGTTTACAGGTCGCTTGGAAGAATTGAATATTGAGCTGGGTGATTTCGTGCTGTCTGGTTATTTCGGAAGCCTGAACGGTAAGGTGATGGCGCGTTTGGTAGAAGATAGCCCAATTAAAATTTCGGGACAGATTTCAGAAAAAGATTTGCCGTTTATTCAAAAAGATTCTTCGGCAACGATTGTCCTATCGGATGGTCGTGAGCTGAAAGGTGTCATTAGTTTCGTTGGGCAATATGCCGATAATGCCAGCCGTAGCTTCCGCGTAGAAGTGTTGGTGGATAATCCTGACCATAATGTGCCTATTGGCATTACCGCGACACTGAAACTCTTTGCCAGCGTTGGCAAAGCCTATCAAGTGGCATCATCCGTGCTGACGCTGAGTGATGATGGAAAACCGGGTGTCAAAATTATTGATGATGCGGGCATCGTGCAATTTGTTCCTGTCGCTATTTTGGATAGCACAGCAGAAGGCGTGTGGATTAATGGCCTAGCTGAACATATCAAGCTGATCAGCAGTGGTCAGACATTTATCAATGCCGGACAAAAATGGGAAGAGCCAAAAAACGACGCCGTAAAAGCTGAGGAAAGCAAGTAATGGGTTTTATCGACGCTTGTATTGATCGCTCGCGCACGGTGGTATTGGTACTACTGTTTATTGTTCTGGCAGGCTCTTCTGCTTATCGCCATATCGCCAAAGAAATGAACCCTGATATTAAGCTGCCGGTTATTTTTGTTGGCATGCATTTGGAAGGTATTTCCCCCGAAGATGGCGAGCGTTTGCTGCTCAAGCCGATGGAAAAAAAGCTGTCCAGCTTGGAAAACGTCAAACGCATGTCGAGCTATGCGGTTGAGGGG
>JAYTDB010000065.1:0-3917 GCA_043736135.1 Rickettsiales bacterium | reverse complement strand
ATCCAAACTTATTTGCCTATTTTAATATGCTTGCTTTTGGGCATCCCGAAGAAATTGCCATCGAGACGAATTTAGATTGGGGGCAAGATATATTATTGCTTAACGATGCGATTGTAAAATACGATATTAAAACGATTTCCTTCTGTAGCTATTATGGATGGCGAGCACATGCGATGACGCTTATTAAAGCGAAAGTAGAAAATTGCCAAACCCAGCAAGGAAGCGTTAAAGGGTGGTTGGCGGTTAGTCGCTCATCTACCGTCGACAATAAAAGTTTTACTTGGCTGGATAGGGTTGCGCCTGTAGAAGAGGTGGGTGCATCGTATCGGTTGTATTATTTTAAATGATGGGAAGGTTTATGCGAACGTTATCTGTCTTTTCTGCACTGCTGGTATTGCACGCGCTTACTGCTTGTCAGTCTAATGTTCCGCCACCTGTGGGCGTTAAGATTGGAAAGCCTTACGATGTGGACGGGAAAACCTATTATCCTGCCTATGACCCGACCTATGATAAAGAGGGCATGGCATCGTGGTATGGCCCTGGTTTTCACGGCAAGAGCACGGCAACCGGAGAAACATTTGATACGCATGATTTAACTGCGGCACATCCAACATTGCCGATGCCTTCTTTGGTGCGGGTGACCAATTTGGAAAATGGCAAAATGATTGTAGCAAGAGTGAATGATCGCGGGCCTTTTGCTAGAAACCGTATCATTGATTTGTCCAAAGCATCGGCCGAACGCCTTGGCGTCAAAGGGCTTGCAAAAGTTCGCGTGCAATATTTACAAGAAGAATCTAATCAATATCTTGCTGCGGTAAAAGAAGGCCGCAATATTGATATGGCGGCGTATAATGATCAGTTGGAATCGAAGAAAAGCGCAAGCTTACTTGCGGCAACTGCACCATCTGATTCGACCTTTATCATAGAAGAAAACAATAACAGTACGCGTTATAATAGCGCAGCAAATGATGCAGCACCCATCATGTCAGTGAGTGGCAGCGACCTGCAGCAACCAGCCAAAAAACCCTCGCATAATATATTTGTGCGCGAGGCATTTGCTGGTGATGAGCGGCAGCCAGCTGTAGCAGATCAGCCGCCTGTAACGGTGGCAGAAGAAAGTGTAAAAACGCCTTCTAAGCGCGGTGGTGAGGTGGTGTTGCGTTCGCCTAGCCTTAAGCGCGATGAGCCCGTTTATGCCGAGAAAGCTGCTATTGCAAAGCAGGTGGCTCCGGTGATGGGCGGCGGATATTATGTGCAGGTGGGGTCATTCAGTCAGAAGGTAAATGCGGATGCGATGAAGAATAAAATTGCTGGTTATGGCCCTGTGGATGTAGGTAGCGCAGAAATTTCAGGACATAGCTGGTGGCGTGTGCGTTCGGGGCCTTTTTCTGCCGAAGAAGATGCTGATGCTGCGCTAGAAAAAATTCGTAACAATGGTGCACCAGATGCACGGAAAGTAAGACAATGAAACTCGCTAAATGTATTTTTCTCTCGCTCGTAATTGCGACCACGCAACAGGCGTTTGCCATTGAAACCATCGCAAAACATGCCTATTTGGCAGATGCCGATACGGGTGCGGTACTGTTTGAAAAAGATGCGCAAACGCAGATGCCGCCTTCGTCTATGAGTAAGCTGATGACGATGTACCTGGTATTTGAGCGCATGAAAGAAGGGCGATTGAAGCTGGATGATACATTGCCTGTTTCAGAAAAAGCATGGCGCATGCAAGGCTCAAAAATGTTCGTGCCGCTGGGCGAATCCATCAAGGTAGAAGATTTGATTCATGGCGTCATTGTGCAATCTGGAAACGATGCCTGTATCGTATTTGCCGAAGGGCTTGCGGGCAGCGAAGAAGCGTTTGCCGAGCTGATGAATAAAAAAGCAAAAGAGCTAGGGCTCACGGGCAGTCATTTTGTCAATTCAACGGGCTGGCCGGATGATGGGCAGTTGATGACGGCAAAAGATTTAGCAATTTTGGGTGGCCGTATTATCAAAGATTTCCCAGAATACTTCCCGAATTATTCGGTGAAGGAATTTACTTACCACAACATCGTGCAGCATAATCGCAACCGCTTGCTCGGCAATGACATTGGCGTTGATGGGATGAAAACAGGTCATACTGACATTGGTGGCTATGGCATTACCTTAACTGCGAAGCATGATGGCCGTCGTTTGGTGCTGGTGATTAATGGCCTTGCTAGCGATGACGAGCGCATGAAAGAAGGCGACCAGCTTTTGCGCTATGGTTTCCGTGAATTCAAAAACACGAAGCTCGTAAGCGCGGGCAAACAAGTGGCGTCGGCGGATGTGTTCTTTGGTAAAAGCGCGCAAGTGCCGTTGGAGGCAGCAAATGATGTGGTGGTGACGTTGCCGGCAGCTGCGAATAATAATGTGAGCTATAAGCTCCGCTATGAATCGCCGATTCCTGCGCCGATTAAAAAAGGCGATAAGGTAGCTGATTTGGTGATTAGCTGGGGCGATGCTGCGCCACAAGTGGTGCCGTTGGTCGCGAGTCAGGATGTGGAGAAATTGACGGGATTCGCTAAGATGATAGCGGTGCTAAAAACGAAACTGGGGCTTGCTCATTAGAGTATTCCGTTGGAGGCGAAAGCGGCGGCGCCTAACATGGCAGCAGAGAGCAATACAAGTAGGTTGATGGTGATATGTTTAGTCAGTTTCATAAAATATCCGTAGCTGGTTGGTATAAAGTCATCCTATCATCCGAGTGTGACAACTTGATGTCACGGGGTAAGAAATTTGATGAAGATTGTGTGACAGAATGAAGTCAAAACGGTTAAGGTGGTGCGTATGAATTCTCGATTTATTACATTCGAAGGCGGTGAAGGTAGCGGAAAAACCACGCAGATTTTGCGCCTGAAGGCGGCTTTGGAAGCTAAAAACATCCCGCATATTATCACGCGTGAACCGGGTGGTGAAGTGAATGCCGAGCGTATTCGCGAGCTACTCGTCACGGGCGATAAAAATGCGTGGGATCCACTCGCCGAAACCTTGTTGTTTTACGCAGCGCGTGTGCAGCATGTGGCGCGGGTGATAAAACCCGCACTTGCGGCGGGAAAGTTGGTTATTTGCGACCGATTTATGGATTCCACCCTTGTTTATCAAGGTATTGGCAAGGCGATGCAGCCCGAATTTATCCAAGCGCTACATAGCCTGACATTGGGAAATTTAAAGCCTGATTTGACGTTTATTCTCGATATTCCACCTACTGAAGGCTTGAAGCGCGCAGGTGCTCGTAAGGGTAACGAAAACCGCTTTGAAGGCATGGCAACCGAATTCCATGAGCAGGTGAGGGCGGGGTTTCTTGCTATCGCCCGCAATGAAGAGGGCCGCTGCGTGGTGGTGGACGCGCTGCAATCAACAGATGTTATCCATCTGGAAATCCTAAGGAAATTAGGTTTGTCATCCCGAGCGTAGCCGAGGGATCTTTGCATTATTGAGCTGGATACTGCTCGCGCTTCGCGCAGCAGCATGACAAGCGCAAAAACCTGTCACAAAAACTTCATACGCCTTTTGCGTGGTTTATGGTATGATTAGCCTGTAGAATTTCGTTTTAGGTAAAGTATGGCTGACGATGGCAAATTAGACATGAGCTGGCTGCAGGGGATTGCAATTGATCCCTTTATGAATTTGGTTGAGCATTTGGATGGTGCAATTAAAGGCTTTGGTGGTGCAGTAAGCAATTTGGGCAGTTCCTTAAAAGAAGGTGCACTTAATTCAGTTCAATCATTGTTTGGCGGTGGCAGCAATAGCCCCGTTGATATGGGAAACTCAGTTGATACTCATGTTGCTCCTGTTATTTCTCCGCTAGAAAATATTAGTCAGGGCTTTTCAAGAATAGCGAACGATTTGAGTGGGCAAAATCATGGAATTCCACATGAGGTCGCCGCAGCTGCTAC
>JAYTDB010000064.1:0-2651 GCA_043736135.1 Rickettsiales bacterium | reverse complement strand
TTTCATCAATCACGCCACGCTCAAGCACGTCTGGCACGAAGCCCGCGCCGATACCTTGGATTTTATGCGGGCCTGGTTTGCCGCCTGACAGCACCGGTGAATCTTCTGGCTCAACCGCGATAATTTTAATGCCTGGATTTTTGGCTTTCAGCACTTGCGCCGTACCCGTAATCGTACCGCCCGTACCGACGCCGCTGATGAACACATCCACCTTGCCGCCAGTGTCGCGCCAAATTTCTTCGGCGGTCGTTTTGCGGTGAATCTCTGGGTTGGACGCATTTTTGAATTGTTGCAACATCAGCGCCTGTGGATTTTCCGCCAGAATTTCTTCCGCACGTTCAATCGCACCACGCATCCCTTTTGCAGCAGGTGTTAGCTCTAATTGCGCGCCTAAAATTTTGAGCATCTTACGACGCTCAATCGACATCGATTCTGGCATAGTGAGAATCAATTTATAGCCTTTTGATGCACAGACAAACGCGAGCGCAATACCCGTATTACCCGATGTTGGCTCGACAAAAACCGTATCAGATTTAATTTTTCCCGATGCTTCTGCTGCTTCAATCATGCCCAGCGCAATGCGATCTTTGACCGAAGAAAGCGGATTAAAAAATTCGCATTTCACCAATACGTCCGCCACCGCGCCCGCATCTTTGGTCAGGCGGTGAAGGCGCACCAGCGGCGTGTTGCCGATAGTTTCCACAATATTATCATAGACATGGCCACGGCCTGGTTTATCGAGTTGAGTAGTCATTTTAAGTCTCCTTTTTTATTTTGTCATCCCGAACATTTTGTGAAGGATCTTTGCAAAGATCCTTCGGCTTACGCCTCAGGATGACATTTTGGTTAAATCGCAAAATCGAGTTTCTCTTCTGCACTTCGTTTAATATTTTTTCCCTGCGCTTCTTCGCACAGCTCCGCTAAACTTACTTGTTTTAATGCAGCGAGCATCTGCGCTTCCGCGCGTTCCCAGACAGGACGCACCACCTGCGTACCCAACTTGGTTCCGCCATAGCCTTTTTCATCCGTATCATCTTCATCCGATAAGATATTGCAAATATCGGCAACGGCGATACGACGACGTTCTTTTGCTAGCACATAGCCGCCGCTTGGCCCACGAATGCCACGCAAAATTCCACCACGCACCAATTTTTGCATCAAGCTTTCCAAATAGCGCGCAGGCAAGCCCTGACGCTCCGCAATATCGCGGCTGGAAATCGCGCCATTGCCCGAGTTATACGCAATGTATAACACGGCTTCCACCGCGTAGAATAATTTGCGCGACAAATTAGCCATTCGCCACTTTCACACCCGTTGAACCAAATCCACCCGCACCGCGAATGGAATCTGATAAGCTTTCTACTGTGTTCCACACCGCTTGCACTACGGGCGCAATTACCATTTGCGCAATGCGGTCGCCGCGTGAAATCACTACTTCTTCGGTGCCTAAATTCACCAGTAACACTTTAATCTCACCGCGATAATCGGCATCAATCGTGCCAGGAGAATTCAAAACCGTCACACCCGATTTCAGCGCAAAACCAGAGCGTGGGCGAATCTGCGCTTCAAAATCAGCAGGCAGTGCAATGGCAATCCCTGTTGCAACAAGCGCACGTTGCATGGGCGCCAAACGCATATCGGTATTCACCGCTGCAATCAAATCCATACCCGCGCTTTGGCTGGTCGCATAGCTTGGAAGCGGCAAACCCTGTGCATGTTCAAGCTGAATGATATCAATATTTGTCATGGTTATTTTCCTTTTGCTTAATAATTTCTGCAACTAATTTACGCGCAATATCCACCTTGCTCATACGCGGCCAGCTCTCTTCTGAACCCTGCCGAATCAACGTAATTTTATTATCGTCTTTGCCAAATGTCTGATCCGCCGACACGTCATTCGCAATAATCCAATCACAGCCTTTGCGCTTGAGTTTTGCCACCGCATTTTGTTCAACCATTTCGGTTTCTGCCGCAAAGCCAATCACTAAATTTGGGCGATGCTTTGGATGAGTTGCAATATGTGCGAGGATGTCAGGATTTTCAATTAATGCGAGCTGCGGCACATCACCAACCACTGCTTTTTTTAGCTTCTGCGCGCTAGGACGCGACACGCGCCAATCCGCCACTGCTGCCGCACACACCACAATATCCGCTGGTAAATTTTCTTCACAAGCAGCCAGCATATCTTCCGCTGATTCCACCGAGACGAGCAATAGGCCACGCGGAGTAGGCACATTCGTTGGCCCTGAAACCAGCGTCACACTCGCACCTGCTTCTGCGAGTGCAGCAGCAATCGCATGGCCTTGACGCCCTGATGAACGATTGGAAATATAACGCACGGGATCAATCGGCTCATGCGTCGGGCCGCTGGTGACCAAAGCTTTTACGCCCGCCAGTGCTTGCGGTTTCTGATTGCCTTCAATCGCCGCTAAAATTTCCGCTACTTCCGCCATGCGCCCTGCGCCAACTTCACCGCACGCAAGTTCACCGCTATTCGGCTCAACAATCATCGCACCATCGGCGCGAATTTGCGCAAGGTTGCGCTGTGTTGCTGGATGATTCCACATCTGCGTATTCATCGCAGGTGCAACGAGTAGCGGTTTATTATTTGCCAGCAAACACGCCGTTGCTAAATCATCAGCAAAACCATT
>JAYTDB010000063.1:0-4897 GCA_043736135.1 Rickettsiales bacterium | reverse complement strand
ATGCCACACAAGCTGGTGTAAGCGGCCAACGCTTTTAGGGGGGTTTTTGTGGCTTTCCAGCCAGACTGAGTATTACCTGCGAACTGTTTCATACTATCTCCCCACAACCTAGGTTGTTTTATTGCACACTAAAAACGTGGGAGACAATATACTGAAGAATAGCAAAAAATCAATCGATATTTACACTTTCTTCATTCTTTTTAGAAGCGCTTTAAGAGGCTGAAAAATATACGACTATCATCATCATGCTCAGAATTAACATTGCGTGTTAACGGTGTATCGAGCTCTACATAGCCATACACATCTTGCTCGAGGTTGAAGCGAACACCAAGCCCAGCCGATGCCAAAGATGCAGAAGAATATTCTCCCACAACAGGATTTTCATTCCAAACTTTCCCTGCGTCATAAAACACATAGAATTGTTGGGATTTGATAAAATCGCCAAACGGCTCGCTGTTATACCGAAGCTCTAACGCCCCAGACACACCACGATCACCCGCTATTTCGCCAGAGTCATATGCACGACCATATTCTTGGCCACCTAAAGCAAATTCTTCCGATGCAAGCAATGGATTAGCAGAATATTGACCTGCTGCACTCAATTGCGCAGAAAAATTGCCGCCCAATTCTTGAATACGCGTTGCCGTTAGGTTTGAACGAAAGAAATCATGCTCACCATTTGAACGAGAACGACCCAAGCCATCATCCGTTGCCCCAAGCCCATCAATCCCTTTTGTAAACTGCAACTCCAACTGGTTCACACCCGCCAAGCTATCCGTGAAATCAAAATGTCCACCTGCACGAACAGAACGAACACGATCTTCTGCTGTAGTAATACCTAAAATCTCCGTATCTGAGTTAAGCGCCGTAAAGCCACTCAATAAATTCACGTTATATTGGCGACCGCGCAAAACAGGATACATACCTTCCAAATCAAATAAACGGCTATTGCCTTTTAAATCAAAAGCCTTCAGCTCTTTACCAGGCTCCGTTTCCGTGATTGCGAAACGGCCTTTAAGGCGGAAGCCTTCTGTACCAATTTGCTCCTCATGCGTCACATCAGCAAAACGCAATTCATTGGTCTGGCTGGTCAAAATGCCGCGCACTGTTGTACGATCATGAATACCAAACAACGAGTTAAATGCACCAATCATCGTACCACGATAAGGCCCTAAATAATCAGACCCACGATTATCAATACTCGCAGAGCCTTCAAATCCATCTTGTTCAATAGTGATAACTAAATCGCCACCACCTGGAGTGGTAGATGGCTTAACAACGCTACGCGCTTTAATACCGGGCAAATCATCTATCAATAGCAAATAGCGCTCAATGTCCTTGGTGTTTGATGGACCAGCGGCTTTTATCTTGTCTGCCATATCATGAATTAAATTATTATCGTCTTTGAAATTTCCTTCAAGCACCACGTTTGTAATGCGCCCTTCAACGGCCTTCATCACCACAACACCATCTTTGATTTTTTGTGGGGCAAGCAAAGCACTAGAGAAAATATAGCCATCAGCATGATATTTTCGGGTGATAGTACGCGCCACCGCATCCAAATCAGCGAAGGAAACAGGCGCACCCACATTATCTTTTACTAACGCGTCGATATCCGCTTGACTATAAACAGTCGAGCCTTCCAGAATTACTTTATTTAGGGTAAATACTTTGTTTGTACTTTTGCCCTTCGCGATATCTTTATCGCCGCTGAAAGTAACCGTATCTTCTATGCGCGAAGGAGCACGCTTCTCACCCTCAAAGCCGCGCATAATAACGCCAGGCTGTGCAGACGTCGGCACATCCACCGCATATGCAGCATTGTTAAGAGCGTATATGCTGGTTGTAACAGCAAGTGTAGCGACAAAAAGATTTTTTGATTGTTTTAGCATATGCTTATCCCCAAATATATTCCCACTTTGACGGACTTATACCCGCTTTCAATGAGATATTCTACATATTTTAGAATACCGCCCTGCCCTTACCTGAATTACCAATTGAAAAAGAATAATATTTCTAAATTTTGTTAGCATGTTTATAGTGCATCTGTTGTATTTTTAGCACTAAATCACAATTCCCCAATACCTACCAAACTAATTATTCAGAGGGTCTTAACAGATTTGTAAGACTCCATTATATATAGTGGTACAGACATTAACCTAACAGAGAATCTCATGACTGAAAATAACGAGCAAGTGCAACTCCCAATGTTTTACAGCACGCCAATGTGCGTTGATTCGGGGCGCCACCTGAACGCCGGCTTGTTACCCGCAACCGATTGCGAGTTCGCAGCACATACGAATTCCATCTCTATCAATGCGCATGAATTTGTTGAAGCGGCAAAATTTTATCCTATCGTATTCACCGACGGTGAATTACCTATGCCCGCCATTATTTTAGGGCTTGAAACAGACAACTATTTTGTTGATACAAAAAATCAGTGGATGATTGAGCATTATGTGCCTGGTTATGTAAGAAACTATCCATTCATCCTGTTGCATATTGCGGATAAAAAAGAATTTGTACTCTGTGTTGATGAAGGCGCAAAACAGTTCTGTGCTAAACCTAAAAAAGGGATGGTTCCACTCTACGGTACCGATGGAAAACCATCGAAAATGGCGCAAGCCGCATTTGTTAATGCGATGGAATATCACAACCAATTTCTCTTCACGCGCCAATTTGCTAAGGCAATAAAAGATGCAGATTTGTTGGTGTCGAACGTATCGTCTGCAAAACTTTCAAGTGGCCGCGTAATCAACCTGCAGGGTTTTTGGATGATTGATGAGAAAAAATTCAACGCCCTAAGCGATGAAGCAATCCTTGATTTCCATAAAAATGGCTGGCTACCACTTATCCATTTTACGCTCATGTCTGCATCCAACTGGCGCCGCATTGCTGACCTCGCATCGCTAAAAGAAGAACCCAAGCAATAGTCTTCCTAATTTACACTTCTAGGCATAAAAATCCCTGCTATAAATTTTAGGGAATTTTTGAG
Organism: Rickettsiales bacterium; assembly: GCA_043736135.1. GTDB lineage: Bacteria > Pseudomonadota > Alphaproteobacteria > Rickettsiales > SXRF01 > JAYTDB01. The sequence goes on along the minus strand of JAYTDB010000063.1, from coordinate 1,902 downwards.
AAAACGATCGCTGAGCCTTTATTGTAGAACGACAAAACGCGCTGTAAAAACAAATATCGCTGCTATTTCTTGTATTTTCCCTGAAATTCGGCGGGTAACAGGGAATTACTGATGGCAAAGAGATCAATCTAAAATTGCTCCACCATTTTCCATTATATTTCAATAACTTAAGTGCATCCGCGGCTTCTGTCGCGCAGTGCGCGGGGTGTGTCGGGCTACGCCCACCAGAGATAGGCGATATAAGCCCAGATATGCGCTGTTTTTCTGAGGTTATCTCAAAGGTGAATAACGGTGGTGGGGTGATGCGCGGTGATATTATTAGATGGGGCGATTAAAACCCGAGCGCAGCGCGCTGTGCATCCCAGACGATGGGTAGATCAACCCGGCGCAGAAGATGGAACGTGGTAAGGGATGCGGGTTGTTGCCCCGCCAATATTTTCTCGATGATATCTGGTGCGAGGAAGGCAAGTTTAAGTGCATCGCCGATGTAGCTGGGGCCGATATTTTCCCGCTGCGCCAGTTCTTTCAACGTGGATGCTCTGCCGCGGCATAATTCTTCGAACCAGTAATGCGCGCGAGCAATAGCACGTATCAATGTGGGGTCAGGCTTTGAAAGCATCGCATCTGCGCTTGGAATCACCAGCCGCATCTCTACCCCACGACGCTTCATTTGCATGGGCACGGATTGTGTGAGCTTAAGCTGAGCGATGGATTCATGTTTCATGATGATACCGGATGCGGACAACAGCGTTGTTAGATCAAGCGTCAGCGTGATGCTATCGGTGTGCAACACTGCCCATTCGACCCAGGCGAATACCTCCGCAGATGCTTGCGACTTGGCCAAGCGCTGACCTTGTTCCTTCGCAGTGCAGATGATCCGTTGCCACTGCTCGTGCGGGACACCTGCATCCTGACAGGCCTGCTGCACAGCAGATGCATCGGCAAGCATTGTGATCACCATCGAGGCAATGAGCGGCTCGATGGTGGTCGCCGGAATGCGCCAGCCCTCTTGTGCTTTGCCGATATAAATGGGGTTGCTGAGCATGTGATAAAGCATCCCACGATCAAACTGGCGTCCGCTACGCGTAACAATCCCTTGCTCGCGTAGTTCCGTACGTAGCGCCATCACTGACCCCAATGCAACATAGCGCTCAAACAGATGCTGCACCTTGGGAATCTCTTCCAGATTGGGAAGCAATGCCCGATCTTCTGCCTTATACCCCAGCGGTACCGCACCGCCCATCCACATGCCCTTCTTCTTCGAGGCCGCGATTTTATCGCGGATGCGCTCACCCGTGACCTCACGCTCGAACTGGGCAAATGACAGAAGCACGTTGAGGGTTAGTCGACCCATTGATGTGGTGGTGTTGAACTGCTGGGTGACCGAGACAAACGACACGTTGTGCTTATCAAATAGCTCGACCATCTTCGCAAAATCGGCCAGTGCGCGCGTGAGGCTATCCACCTTATAGACGACTACGATGTCGATCTTCCCCATGGCAATATCGGAAAGTAAGGATTTAAGGCCGGGTCGTTCCATCGTGCCGCCGGAGATGCCGCCATCATCGTATGCGGTGGGGATGAGGTTCCAACCTTCATGTTTCTGGCTGCGGATATAGGCCTCGCACGCCTCACGTTGTGCATGAAGTGAGTTGAAGTCCTGCTCCAATCCTTCTTCGGAGGATTTGCGGGTATAAATGGCGCAGCGGAGTTTAGTCATGATGCCCTCCGCAACCCAAAGAACCTAGGCCCGGAGCAGTGAGTGCCGGTGATGGCGCGCGCTATCACTGAAAGCGAACGATGCTTCTGCCCATTCCACACCACACCATCATCCAGTATCTGCACTTCATGTACTACCCCGCGCCACTCCCGCACAAGGCGCGTGCCCGCTGTAATGGTGGG
>JAYTDB010000062.1:0-3012 GCA_043736135.1 Rickettsiales bacterium | reverse complement strand
AGTTTACGCTACGGGCAAGCCTTTTGACGCAGCCATTTCAAAAAAGCGACCGTCCCTACGGGTTGCGTTATGGCGAGCATCCGCTTCGTTAAGTCGCTTGCAGAGAGTGCGCGCTATCTGCCGCGCGCCTTGCCTAGCGGACTGCCGCGCCATAACAGCAACGCAGACACATAAAATCCTTGTTAGTAGAGGCTTACCCACCAAACAACCTTTTGCACTGACCGCGTAATATGAAAAATTTCTTCATCACCACACCGATTTATTATGTCAATGATAAGCCGCATATCGGCCACGCCTACACTTCGATTGCGTGTGATGTTTTGGCGCGGTTTAAGCGGCTGTCGGGCTATAACGTCAAATTTTTAACGGGCACGGATGAGCATGGGCAAAAGGTAGAAAAATCTGCCAATGCGGCGGGGGTAAGCCCGAAAAATTTTGTCGATGGTGTATCCGCGCATTTTCGTGAATTGACTGGCACATTGCAGCTATCGAACGATGATTTTATCCGCACCACCGAACCGCGCCACATCAAAGCAGCGCAAGCGCTCTGGCAAAAAATGCAAGCTAATGGGCATATTTATTTAAGCTCTTATTCTGGCTGGTATTCCGTGCGCGACGAAGCGTATTACCAAGAATCCGAGCTGGTCGGCGGAAAAGCCCCAACGGGCGCCGATGTAGAATGGGTAGAAGAGCCGAGCTACTTCTTTGATTTATCCAAATGGCAAGACAAGCTGCTGGCATTTTACGCCGAAAACCCCGAGTTCATAGCCCCCGATTCGCGCCGCAATGAAATTTTACGTTTTGTCGAAGGCGGACTGAAAGATTTGTCGATTTCGCGCACGACTTTCAGCTGGGGGATTCCTGTGCCTGGGGATGACAAACACGTCATGTATGTGTGGTTGGATGCACTGACGAATTACCTCTCTGCGCTTGGCTATCCCGATTTGGACGCCGCAGATATGAAAAACTTCTGGCCTGCGGACTTGCACATGGTCGGCAAGGACATCATCCGTTTTCACGCAGTCTATTGGCCCGCATTCCTGATGGCGGCAGATTTACCGCTACCAAAACGCATATTCGCGCATGGTTGGTGGACGATTGAAGGCGAAAAAATGAGCAAGTCGCTTGGCAATGCCGTTGCCCCGCAAGATTTGATTTCCGAATTCGGGCTGGATCAAACCCGCTGGTTCCTCATGCGCGAGGTGCCGTTTGGGCAAGACGGAAATTTCTCACGGGAACGGCTGATTACCGTGGTAAATAGCGAACTCGCCAATAATATTGGCAATTTAGTGCAGCGTACGCTTGCCATGGTCGCTAAAAATTGCGATGGGAAAGTGCCTCAATACAGAAGGATCAGTGAACAAGCATCTGATAATCTTTATGATATACTCAAGTCGTATTCCGCTTATGAGGATATGATTAGAGATCATATGAATAAACAGCAAATCAACTTTGTCCTTGAACGAATAGTTGAGTTATCAAGTCAAGCCAACGCTTATATCGATATTGAGGCTCCTTGGGCGCTTAAGAAAGTGGGAAAAACTGATGAAATGAATACAGTGCTTTATGTATTGGCTGAAGCAATAAGAAGAATTGCTATTTTGCTTTTACCTATTGTGCCAGATGCAGCCCACAAAATACTCGATTTACTGGCGGTGCCAGCCGATAAGCGCAGCTTTGCCCATCTAACGGGTGAATTTGCACTCACCCCTGGCGCCGTGCTTCCGCCCCCCGAGCCAGTGTTTCCGCGCATTACCGATAAGTGAGGAGGGGTATGATTGTCGATTTTCATTATCAATTAAAGTCGTCATTCCTGCGAAGGCAGGAATCTAGAGATTGTAACGTCGAGATCCCAGCTTGCGCTGGGTTGACGGGGCTGGAGACTTCATGCTAGTCGATTCCCATTGCCATCTAAATTTCCCTGACTTTAAAGACGACCTAGCCGGCGTGATTCAACGTGCGCGCGATGCAGGGGTGGGCATTATGCAGACGATTTGCACCGAAGTGAATGAATTTGACGAGGTTTTAGCCATTGCCGAAGCAAATGAGGGGGTATTTTGTTCGGTAGGGGTGCATCCAAATGATTCAGGGAAAAGCGAACAGGTAGACCCGAATTGGTTGATTGAGAAATGCAATAACCATAAGAAAGTCATCGGAATTGGCGAAACAGGGCTGGATTATCACTATGAAACCAGCGATCGCATCACCCAAAAACAATCATTCCTCAGCCATATCACCGCCGCGCGCGAAACAGGCGTGCCGCTGATTATCCATACGCGTGATGCTGATGAAGACACCGCGGATATATTATCTTATGAATTATCAAAAGGTTCTTTCAAGGGAGTGCTTCACTGCTTTACCTCTTCAAAACAACTGGCTGATAAAGCAGTAAAAATGGGTTTTTATATCTCCCTGTCGGGCATCATTACGTTCAAGAACTCTACCCCCCTACATGAGGCAATCCGTGATGTTCCGCTGGATAGGCTGCTGGTGGAAACCGACTCGCCATTCCTTGCGCCGATACCGTTTCGTGGCAAGCGGAATGAACCGTCTTACACCGTGCATACCAACCGCATGTTGGCGCAGCTAAAGGGAATATCTGAAACGGACATGGCCAAAATAACCACGGAGAATTTCTTCCGTCTATTTGATAGGGCAGCGATATGATTGCACTTCCCGTCATCCTGCTGATTCGCCAAGCGAATCGAGCAGGATCCATGAGTTATAAAGCTGGATACTGCTCTTTTGTTATCGCAAAAAGCAGTATGACGTGCCACATATGAAAATCACCATGCTTGGCTGTGGAAGCTCGGCTGGCGTACCATTCATTGCCTGCAACTGCCCTGTATGCACCTCGAAAAACCCGAAAAACACCCGTACGCGCGTATCTGTTCTCATTGAATCTGAGGGCAAGAATATCCTGATAGATACTGCGCCCGACCTGCGGCAACAAGCCCTGCGCGAGGGCATTACTCGTATTGACGCGGTGCTGTATACCCATGAGCATGCCGA
>JAYTDB010000061.1:0-2287 GCA_043736135.1 Rickettsiales bacterium | reverse complement strand
CACTGATTTTAACCCTTTTTTGCTAATTTAGCGTTAAGTTCTCGGCAAAGGTAAACTTTATACCAAGGACTTGTAATAGTAGAATTTTTTGGAGCTGGTAGCGGCTAGTGAAACCGAGGATCTTTCATCACCGCCATATTATCAATCAAATTAGGGTATGGCCTGCCCGCATCAATTGCTCGTCTGCGCGCCTCAGCAATTTGCTCGTCGGTCATTTTATTTTTCGCCTTGCCGGTTTTTTTCTTCGGCATTTTCCATGGCGGGGGCTTAGCAGTCATTATCGCTTCTTCTTGCTTACCGTACCCGGCTTGACCGCTTGCGCTTCTAATTTGCTAATGACGTTGCGCAGGCGCGCTGCCTCTTCAAACTCAAGGTCGCTGGCGGCTTCCAACATTTTCTGGCGGAGCTTGAGGATGTATTTGTCGATATCCTTGCCATCATCCACCACATCGTATTTTTTCGATTTAGTGTCAATTGTATAGTAATCTTTTTCCGCGACGGACTCAATAATCTCGCCGACTTTCTTGCGGATAGATTGCGGGGTGATGCCATGCTTTTCATTATACGCCACTTGAATGGCGCGGCGGCGATCCGTCTCATCCAGCGCGATTTTCATCGAGTTGGTGATTCTATCCGCGTATAAAATGACATAGCCATCAATGTTACGCGCCGCGCGACCAATCGTCTGAATCAACGACGTTGCCGAACGCAAGAAACCTTCTTTATCCGCATCCAAAATAGCAACCAGCCCGCATTCGGGAATGTCCAAACCTTCGCGCAGCAAATTCACGCCAATCAACACATCGAATTTCCCCAAGCGCAAATCGCGAATAATTTCAATGCGCTCCAACGTCTCCACATCCGAATGCAAATAGCGTACGCCGATGCCCGCCTCATTCATATAATCGGTCAGCTCTTCCGCCATACGTTTCGTCAGCGTCGTAACCAAAACGCGCTGGCCGACTTTAATTTTTTTGTGACATTCCGACAGCAAATCATCCACCTGTGTGGCCACAGGGTGGATATAACACACAGGGTCAATCAACCCCGTCGGGCGAATCACCTGCTCGATAAATGCGCCACCCGTGCGCTCCATTTCCCATTTACCTGGTGTGGCGGAAACGAAGATTGTCTGCGGGCGTCCTGCTTCCCACTCATCAAATTGCAGCGGCCGATTATCCAGCGCCGATGGCAACCGAAAACCATATTCCACCAAGGTCGATTTGCGCGCGCGATCGCCTTTATACATGCCGCCAATTTGTGGCACGGTGACGTGCGATTCATCCAAAAACAACAGCGCATCTTTTGGCAAATATTGAAATAATGTCGGCGGCGGTTCACCTGCTTTGGTGCCCGATAGATAACGCGAATAATTCTCGATGCCTTTGCACATGCCGGTTTCCACTAGCATCTCTAAATCATATTCCGTACGCTGTTGAATGCGTTGCGCCTCGACCAATTTGCCCTCTTCATGCAGCCGCGCCAACCGATCTTTCAGCTCTAGCTTAATCTGTTTAATCGCCCCCTCAATCGTGGATTTCGGTGTCACATAATGGCTGTTCGCGTAAATGCTAACGCTATCAAGCTTAGCTCTGCGCTCGCCCGTCAGTGAGTCGAACTCCGTGATTTGCTCAATCTCATCGCCAAAAAACGAAATGCGCCAACCCGCATCCTCATAATGCGATGGGAACACATCAATCGTATCGCCGCGCACACGGAAATGCCCGCGCGAAAAATCAATATCATTGCGCTCATATTGCAGTTCGATAAGTTTTTTTACCACCTCTTGCTGAGCAACTTTTTGCTGCGTACGTAGCTCCAGAATCATCATCGAATACATATCGCGCGAGCCAATACCATAAATGCACGACACCGACGCCACCACAATCACATCGCGCCGCTCCAGCATCGCCCGTGTTGCTGAATGTCGCATACGGCTGATTTGTTCGTTGATGCTGGAATCTTTTTCAATAAACGTATCGGTTTTAGGAACGTAAGCTTCTGGTTGGAAATAATCGTAATAAGATACAAAATATTCCACCGCATTTTCAGGAAAAAAATCTTTCATCTCGGAATAGAGCTGGGCGGCGAGCGTCTTATTATGCGCCATAATCATCGCGGGGCGTTGCAGCGTATTTATCACCTGCGCCATGGTGTAGGTTTTTCCTGAACCCGTTACACCTAGCAGCACTTGGTCGCGCTCATCCGCACGCAAACCTTTTACCAGCCCCGCAATCGCGGTCGGCTGGTCACCGGCAGGCTCATAATCGGAGGTGAGTTTAATAAG
>JAYTDB010000060.1:0-1839 GCA_043736135.1 Rickettsiales bacterium | reverse complement strand
GGAGAAACTAGATGTATTGTTTGATTTTTCATACCCCCCCTATGCCTTCTGACAAAAATTAAGTACCGCCGCTGCAATTTCAGAAAGCGGCAATTCAACATGCGTCGCACCCAATTTATGGGCCACCTGCGGCATACCATACACCACACAGCTCGCCTGATTTTGCCCTATATTATATGCCCCTTTATCGCGCATCGCCTTCATGCCTTCCGCGCCATCTTTTCCCATGCCGGTCAATATCACACCCACTGCTTTTGCACCGACAGCTTCGGCAACCGAATGAAACAGCACATCTACCGATGGTCGGTGGCTAGAGACGGTTGCGCCCTCTTCCAGCTTACACACATATTCACCCGCCAATTTCACAATTTTCAAATGGCGGCTACCACCAGGTGCAATGTAGGCATGCCCATCCCTCAACCGATCATGATTGGCCGCTTCGACCACCGTAATTTCCGACACATTATTCAGACGAGCCGCAAAGGATTTAGTAAAAGATTCGGGCATATGCTGGGTGATGACAATAGGCGGGCAATTCGCTGGTAAGCGCACCAAAAAATCGCGCAACGCCTCCACCCCACCCGTCGATGCACCGATGGCGATGATATGTTTATTTTTGCCATGCGACGGATTAAAAGGAATAATACTGGGTGTTGCAGAAGCAGAACGCGTCACATTGCGGCTGGTAATATTGGCCTGTGCTGCCGCACGCACTTTTGCTACCAAATCGTCTTTCAACTCACCAATCGTATCACGCGTATGGTTAGAAACCGGTTTGGCGACATAATCAAACGCGCCTAGCTCTAGCGCACGAATTGTTGCATCCGCACCTTTTTGGGCGAGGGTCGATACCATCACCACCGGCATCGGCCGCAATGCCATAATTTTTTCTAAAAACGATAGTCCATCCATTCTCGGCATTTCGATATCAAGTGTGAGCACATCAGGGTTTAATAGCTTAATTTTTTCTCGTGCATCAAATGGATCAGACGCGGTATCCACCACCTCAATATCTGGCTCAGACGACAATATCTCGCTAAACATCTGACGAATCAGCGCCGAATCATCTACAATTAAAACGGTGATTTTTTTTGCCATTAAAATAACTCAATCTTGCCTTCAATAGGCTTTTTGATGATTTCTTTGGTGTAACGTTTTTCTTCTTCAACCACGATCATGTCTTCTTTGCGTTTGAGCAACCGCATCATCACTTTTCCTGTGTCGGGGAAATAATGTAAGCGACGCGGATGTTCGCCTTCTAAATCTTCGGACGTAACACGGAAACCTTCTCGACGTAGAAAATCGCGAATGAATTTTGCATTTTTTGAGCCGATACGCGCCGAGTTATTAATAACATTCCCGCCACCAAATACTTTCACCTCGAACCTATCTTTGCGGCCACCTGCTTTCAAAATATCGTTGATAAGGCTTTCCATCGCGAATACGCCGTAACGCGCTGATTCGCTCATTTCTCCATCATCGCCTGGCAATAAAAAATGATTCATGCCGCCAACACCAATCAGTGGATCACGTATGCAGGCAGACACGCACGAGCCCAGAATGGTGGCGAGCATTTCTTTGCCTTTGGTCGAGACATACCATTCGCCAGAGAAGATTTTTACTACATCGACATCGTCACTATCATCGTGAAAACGTTTGGTGCCACGAAAATAATCGGCAACTTCCATTTCTTTCTTGCCGCGCCGTTCCTGTGCCAATTGTTCGATGACGCTCATCTTATTTTACCTTTTGATAAATCGTACGGCCAATCAGCTCGAAGCGATCACATACGTTAAATAAATTCTCCGAATGGCCGATATACAGCCAGCCATCGGGTTT
>JAYTDB010000059.1:0-5982 GCA_043736135.1 Rickettsiales bacterium | reverse complement strand
GAAAGCGAGGCCTGAGTGGTGCGGGCGGGGTTTGTGAAGTAAAAATCATAGCCCTCGCCCGATGTCCAACCCGCTTTCAGCACATCAATATCATAGATACTGCTTTGCGAATTAGTCAGCGAAAAATACGCATCAATTGCAATCATATCAATATTCGGCGATGCCCAGAGCGGGTCTAAATTATACCACCCACCGGTATCGTGATGATATTCCGACCAATCGGCTGCATAGGTTATTTTGACCGAACCACCGAGCGTTGTTTTCACACTTGCCGCCAGCGTTACCAATGCCGACACCGCAGGATATACTCCCGCTGCGCTGGTCACTTTGGTCAGGCCTTTTAATTCGGAACCAATGATAAACGCATCAACTTTTCCCACCAGCAAGCTCGCGTAATGGTTTATGAATGCGTTATATCCATTTGTTTTTGTGAAGAAGGTTGCAGCGTTAGCTGCACTGCCCGTCAAATCACCGCGCCATGGCTTCCCTGTCATATCCATAAATAATAGCGGTTTGATTGCCCTGCTGCACCCAATTTCCGCCGACAAGTGCGCCTGATATTTTTTTCTGCACAACAGTATCGTATACATATTCGCCTGCGCCTGGAATCATCACCATGCCCGTAATCAAATTTTCTAAAATCTCACCACCATACTCGGCATACAACGCTTTTTTCTTCACCTCAAAAGTAAAGTTTGGAATGCGATTACCAAAATCTGACAGCGGAAAATCTTCAAAAACCACATACGCTATCCCACGATAAGCGGGCGTTTTATCTGCCCCCTCAATAGAAACAATCAACGAATCGGCTGTTTGCGTCTCACTGCCCAGATACACCCGATGGGTATATTTTGATAAATCGAGCTGCTTGGCATCCGCCCAAATGCGCGAAATTTCATCCAGTTCACCTTCGCAGAGCGCAATCGCCATCGTTATTGAATAGCTATAGCTGCTGCTGGTGGTTTTTCCACCGCCACCACCACCTTTGCCGCCGCCACTACCAGAAGGAGAGCTGCTAGTTACAACCGTTTCATAAATCGGGCGCGACCAGATAATATTGCCACCAATCCGTGCATTGCCGTAGACAATCGGAATCATCTTGCCATAGGTCGAGCTTTGCACCACCAAATCATTCAAGCGCGAGCCATGCACCTTTGTTTTGCTTTTACCGCCAAATAATTTATTGTCAATGGTGCTGCTAATTGCACCGCCAATGCGCCCCCCCAACATTTTGCCAACGGAACCACCAAAAGCGCCGCCTACAGCAGATCCTGCTGAGCTTAAAATAATAGATGCCATATATATAATTCTTTTAATTTAGAGTTCACTTGTTACGCGATACGCGCAAACCATCTTGCTACACCAAAAGTCATCGAGCGCATGTTCGACGACTTTTTTTGCGGGTGCATAGGCATGAATCAGCCCAAGCCCGCCATCAAAATCGCTAATAATCCCCATATGCTGCGGCATTCCTTGAATAGAAAATAAAGCGATGTCGGCGGGTTTTATGCTGTCATTCTGCGAGGCGCGAAGGCGACTGCGCAGAATCTCATCGTTTATAATGCTGAGATCCTGCGCTAAGGCTACGCCTTCCGCAGGATGACGGCTTGGAATAACAAGCGGCCATAATAACCCGTCCAGCGTATTGCGAAGCGCTTGCGTGTCGGGTTGATGCGAGTAGTCAATTTTATCCGCCGCTGAAAAATGACTGCCATCGCGAGCGACTAGAGACAATTCTTGTGCCACGCAAACGAGCAAGCCCAAACAATCAATACCCTTGCCCTTCAACCGACCTTGGTGATGAAAGCGCGTGCCAATATAGCTCCGCGCCGTTGCGAGTAGTTCATTTTGCATAGGATTTTCCTTTTGTCATTGCGAGAAGGCGCAGCCGACGTGGCAATCCATGGATTGCTTCGCATACGCTCGCAATGACGTTTATTCTTCTGTTTTATTTTTCTCTGGGCGGAAATGGCTACGCATAGCTGGACGTGCAAAAAGCGGGCGTTGCCCCATAGATTTTGCATAAGTCCACACGACGCCAGCCATCACGATAATAGCCATACCGAATACCCAGACGAATGCTGCAATCGCGCTATCGCCATACATACCGATAATGGTTGCTGATACGAACACGGAAATAGCGATAATAAAGCCTAAAATTTGCCCGAGCATGGTCGAAAATTTATGTACGGAAAGTGCCATTAATTCCCACTGATGGCGATGTTTTTGCTCCATTTCAAACATGGTCAAAATCATTTTCGCTGAGCCATCAACGACATAATTATAACTTTCCAACACTTCAGGATGCGGCAAAATTTCAACCGTACGATTCTGCACACGCTCGCGATTTCCACGCGGTTTTTCAAAATAGCCCCCCGTTTTATAGGGCTTATCCGTATAAGCGGGTTCGTTATCTTTAACTTCATCAACCATTTGGTTTCTCGCTTTTTATCTGCTCCATTACCAACTGAATATCGCTTGATACTTTCAACCAATCCCCACGCAATGCTTCTGCACTATTGCGGTACGGATAACGGTAAAGCATCGGCGCACCGATTGTCTTTAGCACCATAAAAATGCCATGTGCAAAATCTTTGAGTATGTTCATGGCTTATCTATGGCATAGTTGGGTTAATAATGGGTTAGCGACCTGTCATTCTGCGGGACTCTAAGAGTAAGCGCAGAATCTCGTCATTATAAGGCTGAGATCCTGCGCTCTCGTTACACACGCCGCAGAACAATCAACTACTCCGCGTCCCCGCCGTTTCTAACATCCTATCCAAGCCTGGAACATGCGGCTCACCACGGAAATTAGCAATGTTGGCAAAACGCGATTGACAGGTTGCGGTTGTTTTATCGCAGCCCTTAATCAGGCTATAGCTATCGCCGAGCGCGAGCGTATAGGGCAATGGCAACACCAATGAAATCGCCCCGCCCAAAGCGGTGCTATAGCTGTATTCTTTCACCTCCATCGACACGCCGTTATTCGCGCCGCTAGTGAAGGTGATTTTACCTGCCGAAAAGATACCCGTTGCTTCCGTGCGCGTACTATCCACCAATGCGGTACGCGAGGTGCTGCTAGTCACACTTCCTGTCACCGTATGCGCTACCAAATTCACTTTGCAGCGCATATCACCTAATTCGGCGCGGCAAGAGGGCGAAAAATACTCGCCAATATCTTGCGACAGCAATTGCGTTAGTCCGCGCACCTCTGCAACAAAATGCTGGTGTGAGAGCGATACTTCGCCCAGCCATCCACGGCGCAATTTGATGATGCCTTGCGTGGTATCTTGATAATTAATTTGAAAAATTTCGATTTCAGCAAAATCATACAACCCTGCCAGAATATCAGCCTCACTAAGGCTATCGGACGACAACATTCCCTCAACATCGAGATTATCCACGCGCAACGAGGTGGAATTATCAATCGCACTCGGAGAAAACCCCGTCGCAGCGTGATAGGTCACACCCGCATACACAATATCGCGATCGCAATTAGTAAAACCTTTGATGCTACTATCGCGCCGCGTCAGCTTCCAACAGGTCGCAAGGGTAGTTACCTCGCCCGCGATATGTGCAGCGAGTGGAGCAGAAATCGTTTTCATATTACGTCCTCACTTCAATCAGTGGAATGTCATTCAGGCTGCTAATACCATAATTCTCCAGCGCGGCGGAGAGCCTGTCCGTATCAAAACGCACAGGCACATCAAACTCAAAATCCGCCGTAATCGCAACATCACTCGCGGGTGCTGTAGTAAATGTCAGCAGCCCATTTGCACTATTCACGCTAAATATAGAACCCGATTGCAATATGCCGTTTAGATAAATTTTTAGCGTGCCTGATACAGGTTTAGTGATGGTGCGCGATTCGGTCACGCTGCCGCTGCTATAGGTTTTCACCAGCTGAAATTGCGTGGCTGCGCCGTTACCAGTACCAATATTTTGCGCGGCAGCTCTATAATCCGCCCAATCCTTAAAACGAAAGCCATCCGCCCTGCCCTTGCGCGCACGGAAGAAGCCAATCAACGTATCGAGCTGCGATTGTGTACGCACACCATACGCCACGTTGTAACGCGCACGGGACTGTGACCAGTTGATATTACGTTGTTCAAAGCCACCTTGTGTCACCACAATATCGGTAGAATATTCGGGGCCGCCCGCAGAACCATAAGAAATGTCCGCAGGAAAGCGTGTCTCGATGAATGCCATGAGAGTTGTTCCTAAAAAATAAATGGATAATGGGTAGATTAGCGCTCGATCTGTTGCGCTTTTAGATTCGGCAAATCACCAGGATTTGGCTTCATTTGCGATTGCATTTGTTGTTGTTCAAATTGACCCAGCACCGTGTTCATTTGAATCACCGCACCACCAACATTCACGCTGGACAGCAGATTCGCACCTTTAAGCCCAGTCACAGGGTCAACACTCGCCGGTGAATTATAATAATTCGCGAGCAGCTCCGAAGCGGCCAGGTTTTTGCCCGTTTGCGAGTTTAAAATTTTTGTGTCTTTAAGCATCAATTGCTGACGAATCAGCGCATCCTGCCCTTCCATCATCTGCGTAATGCGCGGGTCACCATTATTGAGCGCCTCAACCATATCTGCCGACGATTTAAAACCATAGCTTTGATAAAGCGCACGACGTTGCGGCTTGTTTTCAATACTCAGAACCATCGCCACCGCAACCTGTTCACCCGTCAGCGTTCCGTTTTGGCTTGATGCATCCAGCGATTTTGCAAATTCGCTAAAATCATACCGTTTTTCAGTGAGGTATTTATCGGCAATCATATTGCCTGCAAAACCACCCGCCAGCATCCCGATAATCCCACCGAATGGCAAGAATGACAGCAGTAAACCGCCGGCTGCTGCCCCCGCAACCGAGGCAACGGAGCGTTTCAGCGTTTCACCTGGTGCTTTTTCTTCAAGATTTTTGGTAAAATTATCATACGCCGCGCTATCCACTTTTGCGATCGCTGCCGTTTGCCCAATCGCACCAGCCGCATCGCCTTCAATCTTCGCGGTATTCATCTGGCTTGCCGCCATATCAAAGAACACCTGCGCTGGGCCAGAGAATTTACCCATCAGATTCGCAGCCGCACCACCACCGAATTGCACAGCCGTTGCTGCGTCAATATCCGGTATTTTAAAACCACTGGTTGTGTTACTTGCGTTCACTGTGTTGCCCCAACTTCTCTAGCCTATATTTAATCCCTACATGCGCGTATAGTGTCATGGAAGGGTTTATTTTACTTTAATGTAACATCGTCCCAAGCGGCGCTGACGTCGCCCTATCCGTCAATTGTTTTGTATGTGCGCCAACAACAGGCTGCATCAACGCCGGAGGATTTTTCAAACGATCCACATGCGACTTCGGTTGTGCCGGTGCTTCTTTGCTAATCGCATCAATCCGTGTTTGCATTTTTCCGTCATGCACTTCTTTTAGCACCTCAGCAACGGGCATTTTCTCGGCCGAATATTGCACCGCAAGTGCTTCAGCAAAACGAGAACCCGTTGAGCCACGAACTTGCAAGTCTTTGCTCGCCGCTAGTAAGAAAGTTTTATAGGCTTCTGGAGGTAGCACTTGACCAGCCGTTTGCGCATCGCGCAGTCCTTTGTAAAGCGACGCAACGGATTCACCTGCGAAATTATCAACAACGGAAGCAACTTGATCCGGTAGCATATACGCTGCCATACTCGCAATCATGCCCATTTTTCCTGAGCCAAACGCATTTGGGTTTTTAAGGAATTTATAGTTCACAGCTAGGCCCGCGACTTGCGCTAGGCTATGCACACTATCGGTAATCAACAAGCGTTTGCGATCCAACTCAACAGGTTTAGATACGCTGCCAAACAACACAGCTGCCGTTGAAATCGACTCAACGGGTTTGCCAGAAATATCCGCTTCTATTTGCTTCAATGCCGCCACCTGCCACGAGAAATCACGCGCAACGCCATATAGCCCAACCGCGTTGCCAGTCATGAA
>JAYTDB010000058.1:0-2915 GCA_043736135.1 Rickettsiales bacterium | reverse complement strand
TCACCTTTCCATTGAATATGTAATTGAGTGAGACTTTCTTCAAGAGCTTCTAGGCTGCCATCTTGCTTGAATTTAATACCACCACTTGCAATATTACCCGTGGCGGTGGGAACCGTATCATCGCCTCCTGTTACTTCAGCAGCCCAACCATTTTGCTCAGTTTTTAAGAAAGAAATTTGCAGCGTATGCGGCGCACCTTTATTATAATAGACATTGATTGACCGCGTAAAATCGGGGTTAATGTTGCCAGATGCCATATTTCTTGTAATGTCATCTCTCTTGTAGTTTTGCGAGCTGATGCTTTGTGCGGCATTCAAATTTGCCTTGAATACTAGATTACTGGTGGCGGTGGCGGGCGAGGTGCCAATATGTTTCCAGTCTATTTTCTTTAGCTGTGCGAATAGGTTATTTTGCTCCGTTTTAGGGCAGCATTTTTTCTCGTATATATTGCCTGCTGAAATGTTGCTTAGAACAGGTGGTGTGGCGGCAAACAGCGATACAAGGCTGCCAAATAGTCTGCTGGATTCTGATTTATTATTGGTGTTGGTAATATTTGTTTGGTTGTACGAAACGGATTGATAGGCAACGGAAGTAAAATTCTGCATGAGAAATTTTCTTTATAAAGACTAATATCCCCCGCATTCAAGCCCCCCATGCTCTAATTTAATACATGCAATTATAATGCCAACATTACTCCCAATCCGCCTCATCTTCGGATAAAAGCGTGCCCATCATTGACGGGCCGCTTTTGTGGACGCGGTTTTTATCACCACAAACAAGATGGTGCCAGCGGGGCAGGGGGTGCCCAAACGCGGCAAGGCGGTAACCGCATGTGTGCGGTAGCCAATCGAGCTCCATCACATTTTTCGGTGTCACCTTCACGCAGTCAGGCACATTCTTTTGGCGATTAGCATAATCGGTGCATTGATGGCTGTTTAAGCACAGATAACGACAGCTGACGTTGGATAGGGCGATTTCGTTCGTATCCTCGTCCTGTACGCGGATTTGGCAGCATAGTCCGCAGCCATCGCATAGCGATTCCCATTCGGATTTGCTCATTTCTTTGAGAGGTTTTTTGAGGAAGCTAGGTTGTGGCATGATGTCTTTCTGATTAGAGCGATTGACGCTTCGCCTGAGTCATCAAGCGGCAAGGCGCATATCTGCGCATTCTGCATACCTATTTGTCGAGACCTGCTTGATAACCACCGCGCACAACCAAAACCTGTGGCTGGAGGCTCGGAATGTTAATTAGCCACCGGCTGCAAACGATAACCCAGAACACCCAGCACTTTCAGGATGGTAGAAAATTCTGGTTTAACATCGCCAGAGAAGGTGCGGTAAAGTCCTTCACGGCTAAGACCCGTATCAACAGCCAGTTGCGTCATCCCACGCGCCCTTGCCACATTACCAATCGCTTTTGCAATGAAAGCAGGGTCATCACCCGCTTCTTCAAAACAAGCATCCAGATAGGCGGTAATTTCTTCTTCGGTTTTTAGGAACTTTGTAGAATCCCATTTTGTCAATGTAGCCATTTAAACCTCCTTAGAAAGTTGAATTGCTTTTTTAATATCTTTGTCCTGCGTGTCTTTATCACCACCAGCCAGCAAGATAATAATCTCGTCGCCGCGCAGGATAAAATACACGCGATAGCCAGCACCAAGGAAAAAACGCATCTCAAGAACACCGTCACCCACTGGCTTTACATCACCAAAGTTTCCACCCTCAATCCGGTCAATACGCATCTGAATACGAGCACGGGTTTTAACATCACGCAAGCTATCAAACCATGTATCGAACTCAGCCGTGGCGAGGATGTTTCTCATAGGCCTAATGTAATCTATGGATTACACGATGTCAACTGCAAATTACAATTATTTTACAGAAAACGGACAAGAACAAGGGGGATCTCATGAAGTAAGCATCATCAGGTGCAACTGTATAAATGTGGCTATGAATAATACTGCACTTCTTAGCCAGCGCACCATAGTCATTGCTAGGCGCATAAAACTGTTCTGGCATAATTCTGACTAAATGCCGATAAAACCAGTTTTAAAGCTGGAAATTTCGGGAAATGGATTAACGCTGTGTAGCGCGGAGACTAAGGAGAAATGTGGTGCACCCAGAGCGATTCGAACGCCCGGCCTTCTGATTCGTAGTCAGATGCTCTATCCAGCTGAGCTATGGGTGCATGATGCAAACTCTAACTATGCTAAGCCTAGCGAGTTTGTGGATTGTCTCTATTAATGGGAAGCGGAACTTAAACAAAGTTTTTCTAAAAAACAAGGGTTAAATAGCGAAAAATTCGAGTTTTCTTATCGATAGTTTATGCTCAAAGCCATTGACGCCGCCTATACTATACCTTAATTTGCTGCGAATATATATTTATGGGAGTTTTATTATGTTGTTTTCTTCTTCGCGAATTCGTTCGTTATCTATGGTGACTGTAAGCGTGCTTGCTTTGTCGGCTTGTTCTGAGGTGGAGCATGTGGCTAATCGTGGATATAACAGTGTGAGCGGGGCTGTAAGCACATTGTTTGAAGGTGATAAACAGGTCAAAACATCACCAACTCAAGTGGAAGTGACTACACCAACGGCGGCTCCTTATCAGGATGTGAAAACAGCGGACGCGCCAGCAATGCAGACGCCTGTTGCGGCGGGTGCGGTTGAGCTGGGTTCAATGCGTGATAATGAGTTGCCAAAAGCAGAGAGTGCTATGCCAGACCCAATTAAACCAACGGCACCTGTTCAAGCCGCTCAGTCAGTAGCACCTGCTCAAACACTGCATGTGCCAGTGGTTGAAGATAAAGCGGTTGCTGTGCCTTTGGATAATCTAGGCGCACCGCTAATGGTGATTCGTTTCAATCAAACCAATGTGTATTACGATGATTCCTTGGCAAAGGTGATCAAAATCGCTG
>JAYTDB010000057.1:0-3236 GCA_043736135.1 Rickettsiales bacterium | reverse complement strand
GCAGCAAACCTGCTTTTTTCATATGGGTAAAGTGGTGGAATCGGGTGCTACAGAACAGATTTTCAGCGCACCAAAGAACCGCCAGACGCAGGATTATATCCAAGGCCGATACGGCTGATTTTTCGTGTAAACCTTCACTACTAGACCTTGCTGCAAATGCGTTTTTCTGCGCTTCCGCTCCGCACGTACCTACAAAATCCACAGAGTGGGATTTTGTGTCTTTAGGTTTGCGCAAATACACACTTCGTGGATTTTGTAGGTACGTGCGGAGCGGTTCTCAAAAATTCGCATTTTCGCAGATGTTCTAGCGTGAATCTAGACACGAAATCAGTAAGCCCGTTGAATGCAAAAATCGGCGAGTTCTTCCATCGCGGCGCGTTCAGCGCTTATTGGGAAGATCGACAGCGATTCTTTTGCACGATTCACATAGCTTTCAGCAAGTGCAATCGCTTTTTCAATCGTGCGGTGTGCATGTAAAATCGACAGTGCTTTCGCAAGGTCGCCTTCTTGCTGATCATGGTCAGACATGGTGCGTTTCCAGAATGCCCGTTCTTCCTCATTCGCAGCTTGATACGCAAGCAATACAGGCAGGGTAATTTTGCCCTCGCGAAAATCATCGCCCACGGTTTTGCCTAATGTTTTTTGATCCGCCGCATAATCGAGCGCATCATCCACCAATTGAAACGCAATGCCGAGGCTTAAACCATATTCGCGTAAGGCATCTTGCTTATCAAGCTGCTCAGACACCACCGCGCCGAGTTCGCTTGCGGCAGCGAATAACACCGCGGTTTTACTGGTGATGATTTGCATATAATCAGCATGGCCAATATCGAGATTACCCTCATGCATCAGCTGTGACACTTCACCTTGCGAGATAACAACAGACGCGTTGGAGAGGATTTTTAGAGCCGTGCGCGTATCATCCGCGACCATTAATTGAAAAGCGCGGCTAAGCAAAAAATCACCGACGAGAATACTCGCCTTATTGCCAAATGAAGCGTTAGCCGTAGCGAGCCCGCGGCGAAGCAAGCTTTCATCCACCACATCATCATGCAGTAGCGTTGCTGTGTGAATCAGCTCAACGGCGGCAGCAATGCCAATATGGCGGCTGCTCGTATTTTGGCATAAGCGCGCGGCAATCAGCGTAATCGCTGGGCGAATCCGCTTGCCACCCGAGGCGATGATATGTTGCGCTATATCGTAAATCAGCGGCACATCGCGATTGATGCTGCCTAGAATAGTCGTATCCACGCGCTTTAAATCATCCTGAATCAGGCTGTAAAGCGCATCAAGCGAAACAGTTGGCGATGTTTTTAATTGTATCTGCATAAGCTATTTATATGCTTATTTAGTCGATAAAACCAGTGTTTTCATTACGCTTAAATACTCGCTAAATTTGCTGAGATCCTGCTCGATTGCGATGCAATCAGCAGAATGACGAGGTTAAACAACGACATCATCAAATGTCGGCAGCAACGTTTCCTCTAGCGGATGAATAGGGAAATCATGCATATTTTGGAAGCTGATGCGGCCGCTATAGTTGGTGACCTCGCTGGTACTATAATAAATATCTTCAATATCTTGCACCAAATGCTCTGGTAGTGGCTCATGGCTGCGGACAATCAAATCAAAACGCAAACTATCGGGTTTTCGCTGTACCAATCCATCCATCTGCAGATTACCAAGCTGGCTTAAGTCCATTTCCAGGACAAAGCGCGTATCTTCCTCGCCCGTCGGTTTATTCTCGCTATCTTTCTTTTTATCGCGCTTGATAAAGGCGCGGAGCTGATGCACTTCCGTTGCTACCGCAACAGGAAAAAATAGGCTTTGCCACTGCCCAGCAAGCGGTTCGGCAAATGCCTTGGCGATGCTTTGAAACTCGCCTTCGGCTTTTTTGAGTAGCGTACCGTAGCCTTTATCTTCCAATTTTCGGACGGTATCTTGCCCCATCCAACCACGAAAATCTCCACCCTTTAATGCCGAGATAAATGCCAATAATGGACTTGCAAGATTTTGCGTGGCGGTGCTGTTTGCTTGCGGCGATAACGATAATTGCGGGAGGTTCTTGAAGAAAGAAACCTCATCCGACGCGGTCAATAATTGTACTAATTGTTGCAGGCTTTGCCATTCTTTTGCAAGGCTGGAAAGTGGCGTAAGCGTTGGCGTTGGTGCAGCATTTGCAACCGCGATGCTGTAGTTATTTGCATTACCCACACTGTTGACGCGTAGTGATAATTGATCGCCGAGTTTTAAGCCTGCCGCATTCGGCACACGTAAATACCCAAGCGCACTATCAATAGTAATCGCACCATCATCCGCAATGGTGCTTACAGTTGCCAGCGTGGTTTGCGCAAGCGCGGTTGGTAGTTCTGTGCGTGCTGCTTGTTGATTAGATGCTGCAACGGGAGCGGCGGCGGTTTGTGGCGGCGTTTGCAGAAATGTCTGGACTGGTTGTTGAGAGTTAGGTGTTGGCGTGGTTGATGGTATTGTTGTCGGCGCTGGTGATGGTACAGCTTCTTCAGCAGGTGTTGCAAGTAACGCGCTAAGCGAAGAAGCGGTTGCAGCGGAAATAGTCGGCTCATTGCTAGGCAGTAACGTGTTCAGTGCATTGGGTGAAGGTGTGGGTTCGCCCGATAATTTTGCTAATAGCGCGCTGTTTTGTGACGGGCTTTGTGACGGGTTGATGCCGAGCAATGATAACACCAAATTCGTGCCAGCGGGCAGGGTGTTGTTGATTGTGGTTGGTGAATTGCGAACGGGTAGGGCGGGAATCACCACCACGGCAGACAAGTTGCTACCAATGGCTGGTGGTGGCGAATTTGGCGCACCGCTGGTTGCGGCATTATTCGTGCCCGCATTATTTGCACCATACTGCACATTGCTATCGCGCGAAAAGGCCGATTGGGTTTGCGCAACTTCTGGCGGCAGGCCGTTCACAGTGAGGATGTTGGCACTTTGCAAACCCGCATTAGTTTGGATGCGAATGGTAACTTCGCTGCCGATTTTTAAAAAGAAGTTGGTTGAAAAGGTGATGTCGCCCGTGGGCGTGCGTAAAATCGGATTGCCAGTGGCATCGCGGTTGAGAATAAATCCGCTGAGGATGGAACCATTCGGTATTTGCGGTGGCGTTGCTACGCTGCCTTGCGTGGTGACGGTTTGCGCAGCGGCTGGCTGCGAAATGACAGGTGGCGGCAAAATAGATATCAACCGCACGTCTACCATGTTACATCCCCGCG
>JAYTDB010000056.1:0-1679 GCA_043736135.1 Rickettsiales bacterium | reverse complement strand
TTTTTGGTGCTGACTGAACCTGGTATTATTCATGAGATGAAAAAACGTAGTGCTGGCAGCCAGTTTTACGAAGTACCAGGGATGGATGGGGGCGCGTGTATCGCCTGCAATAACTGCCCACACATGAAACGCAACACGATTGAAAAAATCTACAATTGCATGAAAGACGGAACGCCAGAATTGACTCTCAGCGCAGAACTTATCAAAGCTGCCCGTAAGCCGCTGGATAAGATGTTGGAACTATCAGTCAATATTGGTAAGCGCTAAACAGGCTTTGTCGCTACCAGCGATGGGCGCGCGCTAACTATATCTGCCCATGTAGCAATCTCTGGGAATTTATTGCGTAAATCCAATTGCGGCAAACGAAAAACCGTGTAATCCCACGCGCAAATCAGTGCAATGTTGCCAATATCCAGCGCCACATCCGATTTAAGTTTAGCTGCTTCCACCTTTGCTAGCGCGCGCAAAATTGCGCCTGTTTTACGCTCTACCCATGGCGCAAATTGCTTATCGGCTGGGCGACGCGAATCCAACACGCAATGCACCGCTGCATCGGCGATACCATCTGCCAGTGCGGCGAGTGACAAAGCGCAAAGCCGCGCATCACCCTGCGGAAACAATGCTGGCGCGCTTGATGGCAAACTATCCAAATATTCGCAGATAATAGGGCTTTCGCACAAATGCAGCCCCGCATCTGTCGCAAGCGCAGGAATTGTGCCTAGTGGGTTTACCGCCAGCAATCGTGGGTCATTATCGGCTGTTGCAACCTCTACTAACTCCACCTTATCCGACAATCCTTTTTCAAGAATAATCACCCGACATTTACGAGCATAAGGAGAAAGTAGAGCGTAGAAAAGTTGCATCGATTTTCCTTGTCATCCCGTGATTGACACGGGATCCATAGTTGTAAAATATGCCAGAGTTTTTTGCTCTGGATCCCCGCTTTCGCGGGGATGACGAGAGTATTAGAACACCAATAATTTAGCTTGTTTCACGCTTGGTAATTTTGCGATTTCGGCCACCAAATCTGCAGAAATGTCTTGGTCAACTTCAACCAAAGCCACCGCTTCAGAACCCGCCTCATTGCGGCCTAAATGGAAGTAAGCGATGTTGATTTTATGCGTACCGAGGAAAGATCCTAGCGCGCCGATGAAGCCTGGTTTGTCATCGTTATTGATGTAGAGCATACGCTTGCCCAAACCCGCTTCGAGTTTTACGCCGTTAACTTCAACGATGCGCGGTTGATCCGCGAACAACGTACCGGCCACAGTGCGCGTGCGCTTTTCAGTGGTTACGGTGATGCGAATCAGCGTGTTGTAATCGCCTGCGCGATCATGCGCGGTGGTTGATACTTCGATGCCGCGTTCTTTTGCCACCACAGGCGCGTTCACCATGTTGACGCCTTCAATCAGCGGTGTGAGCAAACCTTTAAGCGCAACAGCCGTAAGTGGCTTTGTGTTAAGCTGGCTTGCTTTACCATCATAATCAATCTCAATTTTTTTCAGGCCCGTTTCAGTTAATTGACCTGCAAAGCTGCCGAGCTGCTCAACCAGCATGAGATAGGGTTTCAATTTTGCTGCATCTTCCGACGACATGCTTGGAATGTTAAGTGCGTTAGTCACTGCACCGCTCATCAAATAATCCGCCATCTGTTCAGCCACTTGCAACGCAACATTTTC
>JAYTDB010000055.1:0-5039 GCA_043736135.1 Rickettsiales bacterium | reverse complement strand
ACCTGACCGATGAGAGGCGATTTTTTCAGCGCACCTTTTTTCATCAAACCTTCAATAGCAAGTGCGAGCGCAACGTAACCACCAGTAATCGCCGCTGTGCGCGTACCACCATCGGCTTCAATCACATCGCAATCAATGACAATTTGACGTTCGCCGAGCAATTTAAAATCCACCACTGAACGCAAGCTACGACCAATGAGGCGTTGTATTTCTTGCGTGCGCCCCGACTGTTTACCGCGCGCTGCTTCGCGGTCCATGCGTGATTCGGTTGAGCGCGGCAACATCCCGTATTCAGCGGTCACCCAGCCTTTTCCAGTATTGCGTAAAAATGGCGGCACTTTTTCATCGACCGATGCGGTGCACAGCACACGCGTATTTCCGCATGAAATTAGGCATGAACCTTCCGCATAACGGCTCACATTAGGTTCAATTTTTAAAGGGCGGAGTTGGTTTGCTGCACGTTTGGAAGGACGCATGATTATTCTTTCTTTTCTTTATGATTACACTGGGCTGCAAATGTCTTGCCCCTGCGCATCCGCTGCGCATGTACCTTATGTACACTTACGCTGCGGTTCTCGTGCCAAAACATTTTCGCTACCAGTGTAATCATAAAATTAATCAGATACATTAGCAATTAGTTGGTTGGTTTCGTTTTCAATCGCCGCTTGCAAGCGCGGCAAAAATTCAGATTTTGGCATACCCGCAGCAATCGGCGGCAAGAAGGAAATGGTGATTGTCCCCGCCTTTTTGATGAAGGCATCTTTGCCCCAAAACACGCCAGAATTCAGCGCAACAGGCACAACGGGTACACCAAGCTGGCTGTAAAGTGCCACCACACCTGGGTGATAATTTGGCTCTGCATTTGGGCGGGTGCGGGTGCCTTCAGGGTAAATCACAATCGTGCGACCTTGGGCCACACGTTCTTTGGCATCGCGTATCATGTGTTTTATCGCACTCGCACCGGCGCTGCGATCAATCGCAATCATACCCATGCGCCACAAATACCAGCCCCATAAAGGAATGCGGAGCAGCTCGCGCTTCAGCACATAAGTCGGACGATTCAGCAACAATAAAAATATCGCGGTGTCCCATGCCGATTGATGTTTAGACGCATAAATAACCGGCGAATTGGTGAGATTTTCAATGCCCTTAATCTCGTAGCGGATATTTAAAATAACCCGTGCCAACCACAATGCGCCTGCCGCCCACGGCCTGCCAGCCAGCATTGATTTTTCCTGCGACAGCGCAAATAACGGCGCAAAAAGTATGGCACTTATCATCGCCCATATAAAGAAGCAGATATTGAAAATAAATGAACGAAGAAAAATCACAGCATCACCTTATTTAAAAAAAATCATATGCCGCAATTTAGCAGCAATCATTTTATGGAATTCCGCAAACAACAAGTTGCGCGTTGCTTCATCATGCAACCACTCAAAGTTAGTGAAGTCTTTGGTTACCACTGCTTCTGGGATAAATTCCACATCGGGCAAAGCTTGTTTAAACTCAATCAGGCTGCGTGGCATATGATAATCCGCCGTCACTAACAATATAGTTTTATGGCCGTTACGCTTGACCCACTCGGCGCTTTCCTCGGCATTGCCGATGGTGTTCCGCGCATCCCGACCAATCGCAATCCGATCATCCGACAATGTCGAAATAATTCCGCGCAAGGTTTCGGGCGCTTTTTCAATCAAATCACCAAGCGGCACCGATTTATTCACACCGCTGATAAACAATGCGCCAGCGCGACCATCGGCAAGCAACTCCATACCATATTCAACGCGACCGCCGCCGCCTGTCAGTACGATGATTGCATCTGCCTTGCGAGTGTCATGCGTGGCATACCCGCTAATCGTCCACACATACCAGCCAAAAGCCGCTCCCCATATCAAGCCAATCGCAATAATACAGATAAATAATCGGGTGACCGCCTGCATGTTATAATACTCGCTTTAATTGGCTGAGTACGGAAAGTCGCGTGGATATGAGCGCAATTAATGCGCAGATAAACGGCATGCCAACTAAAAGCACCACATGCGCCGTGGTGAAATCAAAGCGGGGCAATACCGCTGATTTGAGGGATGCGGTGGCAAAACCAAGCAACAAATAACCACAGGCTGCAACCGCTGCGCCCATGAGCGCACCGCGCAAACCAATTTTAAACAGCTCATTTTGAAATTGCTTGGCGATATACGCATCTTCCGCACCCATCGCGTGCAACAAATTCACCGTGCGCTTATGCAAATGCAGCGAGGCACGCGCTGAAAAGGCAATCATCATCACCATCGCCACCACCACGACCGCGACAAGCGCAATCGCCAGCATTTGTAATATGGCAATGAATTGTGCAAATAATTCTGCCCATGAGTTTTTGCTGTCCATCTCGATGGTTGGCGCGATGTCGGCAAGCTTCGGCAATAACGATTTCCGCAACGCTTCCGCGCCTACTTTTTCACCCAGTGTCAAATCAATTACAACGGGCAGGGCGGTATCCGTCAGCGCATCACCGGTACCAATCCACGGTGCCAGCATTTCGCGCAAATCTGATTCACTCACCACATGTATTTCAGTAATTCCAGATTGTTTAGAGAGCAATGATTTTACGCTTTGCGTTTTTTCATCTAGCTTTTCAACAGAGCCAGGAATCATCACAGACAAGCTGCCAGAATAATCCTGCGCATGTCCGCCAACCCACTGTCCTAGTGAGACAACCAAGGCTAACAGAAGGGTCGCCAGCGCCACCATCGTGCCGATATGCCAAGGCAAGAAGCGGTGAGAATCATCGCGTGTAAACGTAAATTCTGATTTCATGCATGTAGTTGTAGCGTATTATGCTGACGTATCAACTTTTTTCGCAGCATCATCTGCTTTTGCAACAGCAACCATCGCAGGGCGCAACAAACGATCATGCATTATGTAACCCGATTGCACCACTTGCACGACGGTGCCTGCTTCCGCACCTGGGTGCACAACTTGTACCACCGCTTGATGATTATTATGGTCAAATTTTTCACCCATCGGGTCGATGCGCTTAACGCCATGACGTTCAAATATGCCGTTTAATTCTTGCACGCTCATATCCAAACCTTCGCCGATGGTTTTGAGCAGTTCATTCGCTTCACGTTTTTCTGCCGTGATAGTTTCAGCTGCACGTTTTACGTTTTCCATCACATTCACCATGTCGCGGGCAAAACCGCTAGCGGCATACTTCGCCGTTTCCTGCTGATCGCGCTCGGCGCGTTTACGCAAATTATCGGTTTCGGCAACGGCGCGCACCCATTGGTCTTTCAGGGTTACGATTTGCGCTTCCAATTCAGCAATACGATCCGGTTGCGGTTCTAGCGATTCGGTTTCTGGTATTTCTGGTAGCTCGGCTGCGTGTGCGTTCTCAGTCATTATCTTATTCCTAAAAATGGGATGATTTTATATGTAGAATGACTATGTGGGGTTAATAGCATCATTTTTCAAGATTTATCTTGTAAAAAAAAACGATTCTCTCTAAGCACGAATTCAATGGTTGAATCTATAGGGAGTTCCGTGTGACGATTAATCTAGGCTTAAAAAGAAACTGTATCGGTTGTGGCGCCAAATTTTATGATTTGGGTAAAAATCCTGCAAAGTGTCCAAAATGCGCGACTATCAACGATATCACCATCGCTCATCGCAAGCGTGCGCGCAAAGTAGCCGCGACCGATTTGGATGATCCATTGCTCAAAGAAAAAGCAAAAATGGAAGCAAAACAAGCGAAAGCTAAGGGCAAAAAACGTATCGAAGAAGTAGATGGCGTTGATTTGGGTGAATTTGAAGATTTGGAAGATCCAATCACTGGCGATGATATTGAGGAGATTGAAGAAGAAGATGATTTGGTTGAAATCGAAAGCTTGGAAGAGCTGGAAGAGGCCAATGAAGAATCACTCGATGACGAGCTGGAAGACGCAGAAATGGGCGATGATACGCTAATTGATGACGTTGAAGCATTTGAAGAGGAAGAAGAAGAGGAAGAAGAAGAGGATGAGCGACCTTCTAAAGCCAAGAAACCTGTAGCAAAAGCGCCTGCTAAGCCAGCAGCGAAGAAGAAGCGCTAGTTTTCTTCGTCATCTGGCTGATTGCAATGTAATCAGCCAGATGACAGCTATATATTAAACACAGGATGCGGCAGGTTCTTATGTTCAGGGCGAGCTTGCACCCATTCTTGATAGGTTCTATCGGCGATTTCAACGGTCTGCTCAGCTGAATTTGCCACTTCAAACATATTATCAAAGCCGAGTTTTTTTGCGGTTTCAATCAGCGTATCCCAGAAGCCTGCGCTTGGGTTTAAATGGCTTGGTACGTTGAGCAAAATAATTTTGCGGTTGTTCATCATGCCGCCGTGGGTCGCCAGTTGTAGCATCGTCGCAAACTCATGCACCGTGCCCGTGCCACCAGGGGTAACGACAATCACGCGGGTTGCATCGCGCGAACGTTGCAGCGGATTCGCATCGCGCTTGCCGTTAATCATAATTTTCAAACGGTCGTAAATATTATCTGAGATGATGAGCTGCGAAAGGTTGTTTGGGGGGCCTTCTAACCGCAAAATTCCCATGGTACTAACGCCGACATGGGCAGGTTTGAAGGTGGCTTGCGGATAGCGTTGGTTGAAGGTTTTTGCACCCTCGCCAAAGCCAATATCCGCTGCGTTCATGCAGCCGCGCTGTCCTGCGCCAGAAATCATGCGCCAGCCACGTTCACCCAGTTTTTTTCCGAGTGTAGATACGGCGTCTAAATAGGATTTTTCAGTGGTGCTAGCAGAACCGAAAATAGCAACGCCAAACGGGTGGCGGTTTATACCATCACGAAATGCCTGAAAATCTTCGTCAGGGTGATCATAATGAATGCTTGCGAGCGACTTGCCTTTTTTATCCGCCATCACTTGTTGCAAGGTGGCAATCGCACGTTGATTCATCACTTCATCATCGGCATCTGGCGGGCAATCTGAAATGGTCACAATATCTTCCACGGTGGAGCTAAACATGCCCTTGGCTTTTAAATCTTTGAGC
>JAYTDB010000054.1:0-2177 GCA_043736135.1 Rickettsiales bacterium | reverse complement strand
GGTTGCATGATGCCCAGACATCGGTGCAACAATCAACATGCGCGGTTGTTTCGGTGAACCATATTTTTTAAAATGCAACAGACGACAGAACGGTTTATCTTCGATCACCTCTTCATAAATCGTCACATGCTTACCATCTATAATCGTATCTAACAGCCCGAATTCTGGCTTGGCATAGCGATGCGTCATCCGCTCAAACACTTCCGATGCCGCCGCGATTTTGCGCCCGAATGAGGTATAGGTCATCGGCATGAGCGGATTGCGATGAAACGCTTTGCTAATATTTGCCAGCATTTTGAGTGGCGCAATCGCCGCATATTGCATTTCATGCAGGTTATAGAGATGGATGTTTTCGTGCTTCATCATTATGTTAATTTCCTTCTGGTAAAACAATATCATCATTATAATCACAGCAGTGTGAACATAGCGTTAAATTTGTGTCATTTACTCGTTAACATAGACGGGCTTGACTTTGTGACTATTTAGGCGCTTAATGCCCCGCATAATCCACCGTAACGCATTGAAAAATATATGTTTGATGAAGCTGAGTTTCATAAGGTTGCCGATGCCTTCATCGCGTATCTTGCTGATACAATTGAAGAAGCAGACGAAGATGCCTTGTTGGAATGCGAGGTTGCAGGCGGTGTGCTGACGATTGAAAGTGAAACAAAGAAAACATGGGTGGTATCCAAACACGCACCGAGCAAGCAAATCTGGCTAGCGTCCCCTTTTTCAGGCGGGCTGCATTTTAGTTATGAGCAAAACGCGTGGAAATTGCCGGATGGACGCGAGCTCGCAAATATCCTTGCTGCTGAGCTAAATACTCATGCGGGTGTTGAGGTTGCATTGTGAGAAGAGGTTCAAATCCCCTGCCCGACCGCGCCAAAGGTGATGTAAAACAACTCGGTTCCATGCTGCGTTATCTGCGACCTTATCGTGGTTCAGTTATCCTCGCATTCATCACCATGTGCCTCACCTCCTCAGCCGTACTCGGCATGGGAAGCGGCCTCAAACACCTTATCGATGAGGGACTCAGCAAGGGCGATATGGCGCTGCTCGATCAATCATTCATGGTTCTAGCTGGCGTCACCATTTTACTCGCTGGCGCATCCTACGCACGATTTTATTTAGTGACATGGATTGGCGAGCGCGTCGTTGCGGATATTCGCCGCGACGTATTTAAACATCTCATGCTGATGCATGTGGGTTTCTTTGAAGAAACGCGCATCGGCGAAGTACTCTCAAGACTCACCACCGACACCACGCTGATTCAAGCCGTCGTCGGCAGTTCGCTGTCTGTCGCCATCCGCAACAGTTTGTTGATGATTGGCGGCATGGTATTGCTCGTCACCACCAGCGTGCATTTAAGTAGCTATTTATTCTTTGCGATGCCGGTTGTGGTTGCACCCATTATCATTATGGGGCGCAAAGTGCGTGGTTTTGCCCGCACTGCGCAAGAACGCGTGGCAGATGTCAGCTCGCAAGCCGAAGAAAGCCTGAATGCCATCCGCACCATTCAAGCATTCACACTGGAACCACAAGAAAACACACGCTTTGAAGGCAATCTTCAAGCCTTGCTTACCGCATCCCATACGCGTATCAAAATGCGCGCGCTGCTCACCGCCATTGTTATTATGCTAGTGTTTGGCTCCATCGTCACCGTGCTGTGGTTTGGTGGGCGCGATGTGCTCGCTGGGCGGATTACGGCGGGCGATTTATCATCTTTCGTGTTTTACTCCATCGTCGTGGCTGGCGCAGTCGGCGCATTATCCGAAGTGTTTGCCGATATTCAACGCGCCGCCGGTGCTGCCGAACGCCTCAGCGAGCTGATGAATGTGCCAACTGAAATCAACTCGCCTGATATACCCACAAAAATCCCTGAAGGCACACTCAGCATCCAATTTGACAAGGTTGGCTTTTCCTATCCTGCCCGCCCAGATCACCCGATTGCGAACGATATCAGCCTTACCATTCCTGCGGGAAAAACCTATGCGCTCTTTGGCGCATCGGGTGCAGGGAAAACAACTTTATTCCAACTCTTGTTGCGCTTTTATGATGTTAACGCAGGCAGTGTAAATGTCGGCGGCGTTGATGTACGCAACGCCGACTTGCGTGAATTACGTGGACGCATCGGCGTCGTGCCACAAGATGCGGTGATGTTTTCTGGAAGTGTTGCC
>JAYTDB010000053.1:0-16458 GCA_043736135.1 Rickettsiales bacterium | reverse complement strand
AGCTGCATAGCATTAACCTGTGAGACTTGTGCACGCAAATACGCGGCACTAATCAGCTCTCTGCCTGCCAATACACCGCCCGCTAGCAACCCGATGATTGCCAGCACGATCGATATCTCAATAAGTGTAAAGCCATTTTTCTTAGTTAGCATTTGATTTGTATGCTTAAATTACATATTTTCATCCCTTAAGAGCCATGATACTCTAAATTTGTCAATAATTGATTGATACACAAATTTTCTTGGTCAAACACTTGACATATGCTCTTTTTCTGCTACAACTACCAGCGAGTTTTGAGACGACTTGCGACAAAAGCCAGCCTTGTTATCAGCAGATTCTAAGTAGGCGTTTTGATTACAAGAGCACTCGATACGCTCCGGTGAAGTTCATTTGAATAACATCGAAACGCTACTAATCTTCTGAAAGGTTTTCTTATGGCTACAGGTACAGTAAAATGGTTCAATCCAACTAAAGGTTACGGCTTCATCCAACCTGACAACGGTGGATCTGACGTATTCGTGCACATCAGCGCGCTTGAAAAAGCGGGTCTGCGCACTTTGAACGATGGCCAAAAAATTGAATACGAATTGGCTACTGAAAAAGGCAAAACATCTGCAGTGAACCTGAAACCATTGTAATCGTTTCTCGTCTTACGAAAAGAATCAAAAGGGCATCTTAGGATGCCCTTTTTTTATTCACTCCGCCCCTTTACTCTGCTACATAAATAACATGTTTGCCAGTTTACAAAAATCACCGACTGCACTGAACCGCCGCGATATCGCTGATTTAATCATCACGCGGATAGAGCCGCTCGTGCCGCAATTAAAAGCAGCCTACCAACAATCTGGCCCGATTGGGTATTTTGCCGTCGATGATTTACTACCCGCCCCTATCGCGCAAGAAATTGCAAAACTATTTCCACAAAAAGATGCGCTGACATTTAAATCCACTGCACGTGAACGCAAATATGTCTCCTCGCAAATGAATCAACATGCGCCACTGATTGAAGAAGCGTTATTCGCATTTCACGATGAGCGGTTGGTAAAACTGTGTGAAACCATCACGGGCCATACGCCGCTCCATGCCGACCCGATGCTCTATGCGGGCGGCGTATCGAGCATGCAACAGGAATGCTTCCTGAATCCGCATATTGATAATTCGCATGACAAGCAACGTGCGCGTTGGCGCTCACTCAATTTACTTTATTACGTGTCACCCGATTGGCAGGCGTTTCATGGCGGCAATTTAGAGCTATGGCCGCACGGGGTGAAGAATGCGCCCATCACTATCCCTAGCCTATTTAATCGCCTTGTGGTGATGTCAACGCATCATCATTCGCTGCATTCGGTGAGCCCTGTGCAAGTGCAGGCCGCGCGCAATTGCATTTCCAATTATTATTTTTCCGAAAAACCGATGCACCCAGAGCAACCATTCCATGTAACGGCGTTTCGTGGTCGCCCAGAACAGCCGCTGCGTGATATGATATTGCGTGGTGATGCGGCACTTCGCATGGGTCTACGCAAGCTCAAAAGCGGCGGATTTTTTAAAACTGGCCACTGGTACGAAGCATCAAAATAATTTCCAATCATCTCAATGATGATTACGAAATGGTGTCAGAACAATAAAATTACCGCCAGTAAGCTGATACAGCTAAAGGTAGACACCATCCCAAACATCCGAAAGCGAACATCCAGCGAGCCTTCGCGCAACTCAACCTTCGTCAGGCTATAGGCGTGAGAAATCCGTGCTAATAAAAACAAACTGCCCAATATGATTAATAGCCAATTCGGTGCGGCATTTTGAAACTCGGCCAAACCCAATAAAATAATAAAGAACGGCGCATATTCAGAAAAATTCCCATGTGCGCGAATCGCATTATGCAGGCCTTTCACTCCGCCATCACCCAAAGAAATTTTATATTTGCGACGAAAAACAATGATATGCGCGGATAGCGCAATCAGCATGAACGCCAACAACGCCGCGAAATGGCTGGTGATAGGTAATTGTGTCATAAATGTTTAAACTCCAAAACAAGTTGCTGATATAAATCACGTTTGAACGGCACGATTAAATCAGGCAGCGAATCACGCGCTACCCATTTCCATTCAGAAAATTCAGGATGTGCAGTTGCGATATTGATGTCGCTGTCCTGCCCTAAAAAACGCATAACAAACCATTTTTGCGTTTGGCCACGATATTTGCCACCCCATAATTTTGGCACTAAATCTGCAGGTAAATCATAATTCAACCAATCGCGGCTTTGCGCGATAATCTTTACTTTATTGGTGCCAATTTCTTCTTCTAATTCGCGTAGTGCCGCCACTTGCACATCTTCACCTTCATCAATCCCGCCTTGCGGCATTTGCCATGCCTCAGCTATCGAATCAATACGCTTGGCAACAAACACTTCGCCCCGTTCGTTGAGCAACATAATACCAACACAGGGACGATACGGAAGCGAACACACCACCACTACCTCTTTAATTGATTAATAAAGCTCGGTGGCGCCAAAATAAAATCATTCACGCCCTCGCGCTCCAACCAATGCTTTAATTGTGCAATCGAGATGGGGTAGGCATGCACCACACCAATGGCAAATCCATTGCGTTGTGCCGTTTGTTCCAATGTAGCAAAACGCGCCTGCATCCCCATCTCAGAAAGCTCTTCGTCAATCCACACGTCACCCACCAGCTTATCTACCTTACTTTGATCAATAACATCTTTGGTTTCGCGCAGTAACGGCTCATTCCCCATAAACAACATCGCGCCGCGTCGTGCCATATCGGTTACCAAAGGTTTATACGCCTCTGAATTGGTCGACATCACGCCATCGACAGGTGTAAATAAACCAACATAACCTTGCGTACGCGACATCGCCCAATGCAAATATGCAATATTCTGCGTGTTGCTACGCGAAAGTAACAATGCATACGGCCCAGGATCTTCCGCTGGGTAACCACTCGTTTGCATCGGCAAATCGATATAGGCTTCATGCCCTGACACGCGCGATGCCTCCACCCAGCCCGCTATCGTTCGCGAATAAGGCGAAAAGCTCAGTCCAATATTTTCATTGAGTGCCAAAGCAGATTGTGTGACCTGCCTGCTATGTCCCAACCCCGTAACAATAATGGAAATTATTGGACGTTCGTCAGGACGCTTAAATGCTTTGGCATAATAACTTGCGATTTTTCTTCCATCCGCAGAAGGGTGCGGCAAATTCAGGTCATCTTTTTTTTCTGCCAAATCAGGTAAAATATCCGCAATCGGTGCCTGTGATTTTTGTACCGCCGGAATCACCGTTAAATCTTCTTTCGGGGGCTCTACCGCTTTGGGTATAATGGGCACTTCCGCTTCAGCGTCTTTATGTTCTGCATGTTCTGCCGATTTTTCAGGATTCGCCGTAGTTGTTAGAGCCCCAACATCACGCCCTTCAATTTTTTCACCCTCAACATGAAGCACAAAGCGTTTGCCATTTTGCAGCGCTTCTGCCGTTTCTTTCCCGCCAGAGAACCATAAAATCGCAAGCATCAAAACACTCCACGCCACACACAGAGCAATCAATAGCTTCTGTAGTAGCGGGAGATATTTCGACATAAAACTTATCATCTATCCGCTGACGTTAAATTGAAAACATGCGCCGCACGCAGTAAATCAATCGCACGTTGCAGTTGGAAATCTTGCTCTGAATCCATGTCACGACCTGGAATTTTCTTTAGCGCATCTTTATCATTTTTTATATCTGCTTCAGGTTTTTTATCACCCTCTTTTTTCAGCTTCTCAGCCGATTTTTTCTCTTCCAGATTTTCCAAACGACGGCGCAAATCAGCTTCCAAACGCGCTTTGTCATTTTGTTTAATCGTTTCAATTTTTGCTTGTTCCACAAAAATATCTGGCTCAATGCCTTTGGCTTGAATCGAGTGGCCAGACGGCGTGTAATAACGCGCGGTAGTCAGACGCATCGCGCCATGTTCCGGAAGTGGAATAACTGTTTGCACAGAACCTTTACCAAATGATTTCGTGCCTAATACCACTGCACGTTTATGATCTTGCAGCGCACCCGCAACAATTTCAGACGCCGATGCCGAACCGTTATTAATCAATATTACGATAGGAATATTGTCATCAACCAGCTCGTTGCCTTCACGTGCACTATAGCGATGCGTTTTATTCGGATCACGCTCACGCGTAGAAACCACCTCGCCGCTTTTCAAGAACGCATCCGACACTGAAATCGCCTGATCAAGCAAGCCGCCCGGATTGTTCCGCAAATCGAGCACCACGCCGCGTAAATTCGGTAAATCTTTTTTAATACGAGCAAATTCTTCACGCATTTGATCGGTGGTTTGTTCGGTAAATTGCGTGAGACGTAAATACGCCACATCATTGCCTTCCGCGCGACCTTTCGATGCACGAATTTTGATGTTCGCCCGCGTCAGTGTAATTTCCAGAGGCTCTGTGCCGCCTTCGCGCAAGATAGTCAGCTTCACTTTGGTATCAACCTTGCCGCGCATTTTATCGACAGCGTCAGACAATGAAAGCCCCATCACCGCTTCATCATCAATAAAGCTGATATAATCACCAGGCATAATCCCTGCTTTTGCTGCTGGGGTATCATCAATCGGCGACACCACTTTTACCAAGCCGTTCTCCATCGTCACTTCGATACCCAGCCCACCAAACTCACCTTTGGTTTGCACTTGCATATCTTGGAATGATTTCTCGTTCATATAGCTAGAATGCGGGTCAAGCGACGTCAGCATCCCATTAATCGCCGCTTCAATCAGCGAACTATCTGATACTTCTTCCACATAATCTGTACGCACACGGTCAAACACATCACCAAACAATCCGAGCAATTGGAACGTATCGGTCTTCTGGGCATAAGATGCAACACTCGTCAACGCCACCACCCCACAAAATACACCACTCGTCAGTAAAGCCCATTTAAACCCGCGACGCATAGACATCATCCTTACAATAGATTGTTCATCACAAACCGCGCATCCAACCCGCTGGATTCACCGGTATATTATTTTCTCGAAGCTCAACATACAGTTTTCGCTCACTGCCTTCACCCATAGCACCAATTGGTTCACCTTCCAAGAGGAAGTCACCAACTTTCACATCAATCCGATTAAATCCAGCAAGCAGCGTGTGATAATCGCCACGATGCTTTAAAATCACCAGCTGTCCATAATTCAAAAATGGGCCAAGATACGCCACTTCTGCATCATAAGGCGCAACCACAGTAGCCTTCGCTCGCGTCTCAATTTTAATGCCTTTGCTGGTATCATTTGTCCCATCCTTGCCGCCAAAACTGGCAACTAGTTTTCCCGATGCAGGCAAACGTATCTTTCCTTTTGCCGCCGCAAATGAACGCAAGGTGCCGCGACTGCCAGAAACACCCTCTTCCGACTCCAGCTCTTTGCCTGAGGCTGATGATTTTGGTGCCGCATCTATCGCAGCAATAAACGATTCTAGGCTTGCCGCTTTCTTTGCTAATTTAGATACTTCCTGTGCTTGTTTGCTCTGATCGCCCGCCAACTTATCATGCAATTTGCGGCGCTCTTTTAACGTGCCTGAAAACGCTGCATATTCGACTTTGAGCGCATCGCGCATGGCTTCCGCTTTTTGTTTTTGAGCAGATAAATTATCTTGTAAAACCTTCATTTCCGCGAGTTGCACGCGGATGGCTTCCGCCTCGGCTTTCATGTCTTTTGTCAGTACCGATAATGCCGAAGCTGCTTGCAATCGCTTGCTGCCATCCCCTGGCATCAGCACCATCGCCGTTGGTGGTGTGCGGCTCAACCGAATGGCGATACGCGATAGCCCATCTAATTTTTCTTTTTGCACTTCC
The DNA here is from genome assembly GCA_043736135.1 of Rickettsiales bacterium. GTDB lineage: Bacteria > Pseudomonadota > Alphaproteobacteria > Rickettsiales > SXRF01 > JAYTDB01. The sequence continues at coordinate 10,601 of JAYTDB010000053.1, read as the reverse complement.
AGCTTCTTTTCGCGCAAAGCAAGCTCCGCTGCAAGGGCGCGTGATTTTTGTTCTAAATCGCCCAATTCTTTTTCATTTTGCTGAAGACTTGCGGCAGATTTTACCAATTTTTTCTGCAATTCCGCTAAATCTTTGGCGACATCATCCTGCTCGGCTTTGATTTTTGCTTGTTGCGCTTGTGCTTGCTCTATCGCCTGTTTGGTTTTCGCCAGCTCATCGCTCGGCGCTGCCAATGCAGATGACGCAAAAAACAGAATGAGTGCGGCAATGCCGCCGCTACGAAACATAACCCGCAAGCAACGAAGTGCCCGTCATGGCAGCAGGTTGCGGCAATTTAAGCAGTTGCAAAATCGTCGGTGCAACATCACCAAGCTTGCCTTCGGGAATCGTGATTTTTTTATCTTTAAATTCTGCACCAATAATCATTGCTGGCACAAGGTTGCAGGTATGCGCCGTGTGCGGTTGGTGAGTCTCATCATTAAACATCATTTCGGCATTGCCGTGATCAGCCGTAATCAAAATAACCCCACCTTTAGCAAGTGCTGCCGCAACTACGCGCCCAACACAAAGGTCAACCGCTTCCACCGCTTTCGTTGCCGCCACAATATCGCCCGAATGCCCGACCATATCGGTGTTGGCGTAATTTACCACCACCAAATCAAACCTGTCTGCCTCAATTGCCGCAACCAGTTTATCGGTCACTTCAGGTGCGGACATTTCGGGTTTTTCATCATAGGTAGCAACCATCGGCGACGGCACTAAAATACGCTCCTCACCATCAAATTCTTTCTCACGACCACCATTAAAAAAGAAGGTCACATGCGCGTATTTTTCGGTCTCAGCGATGCGTAATTGTTTCATGCCTGCTTTTGAAACCACCTCGCCCAAAATGTCTGATAACAGCTCAGGCGGGAACAACGTTTTCATGAAGGGCGCAAGCACCGATGAATATTCCACCATACCAATCGCCGCAGCAATTTGCACTGTCTTAGCACGCGGGAAATCCGCAAACGTAGGCATCAATATCGCCATCAATATTTCACGCACCCGATCTGCGCGGAAATTTGCACAGACGATCGAATCACCGTCCATCATGCCAGTATAATCACCAATCACGCACGGCAAAACGAACTCATCAATTTTGTCGTTGGCATAACTTTCTTCAATCGCTTGTTTGGCGGACACATAACGCTCACCTGCACCAGCAACTAGCGTCTCGTACGCCTTGCTCACCCTATCCCAGCGCTTATCGCGATCCATCGCGTAATAACGCCCCGACACTGTGCCAATATGGATGTTTTTAATATCGGCAATCGCCGCTTCAAACGCCGCTACATACGCAAGCGCAGATTGCGGCGGCGTATCGCGACCATCCAAAAATAAATGCACCCACACATGCTTGCCACTGTTCGCCAGAATTTTTGCTGATTCTGCAATATGTGTGATATGCGAATGCACGCCACCATCCGATAGCAAGCCCATCAGATGCACCGTGTGGTCATTTGCGGGCACCGCAGCGAGTAACTTTTCAGACAATACGCCTGAGGTGATAGCCGCATCAATCTTCGGTAATTCCTGCATCAGCACACGACCCGAACCGATATTCATATGCCCGACTTCTGAATTTCCCATCTGCCCGACAGGCAACCCCACATGCAGTTCCGATGCGTTGATAAGCCCATGCGGATAGTCCGTCATCAGCGCGTCGATATTGGGCGTATGCGCCGCCGCAATCGCATTATGCTCAGGCGAATCATTATGCCCGAAGCCATCGAGAATCATCAGTATAACAGGTTTAGGGCGTTTTTGGGTCATGGGTTACTAGTCATTGGTCATGGGTCTAAAGCATTTTTATACGAAACAAATACAACTCACAACTAAAGACTAGCTTTTAGGCGCGGATAATAAACCCGCTAGGCCGTTGGCGAAAACGCGGGTTTTCGAGAACCGCAACGTAAGCGTACGTTTTGTACGTGCGTAGCGGAAGCGCAGAAAACCGCGTTTGCAGCAAGGCATAGTAGGTTTTTTTGCCGCGCCTAATCGCGATGATAAGGGTGGCCATCATTAATAGTCTGTGCACGATAAATCTGTTCGGCAATCATCGCCCGCACCAACATATGCGGCCACGTGGCGCGACCAAAGGCAAGTGTGAGGTCAGCGCGTTTGCGTACCGACTCGTCCAGCCCATCCGCCCCGCCAATAATAAACGCAACCGATGAGGTGCCTTGCTGTTGCCATTTGGAAAGTTGCAATGCCAGTTCGCGACTGCTGATATCTTTGCCGCGCTCATCCAGCGCGATGACTTTGTCATACCCCGCGCAAGCAACTAATAAAGCCTCCGCCTCTTTCGGCTTATTCGGAACTTTAGATTCAATCTCTTTGAGTGTAAATTTACCCGACAGCCGCTTGCTATATTCAGCGACCATCTGCGACTCAGGCGAGTTCGCTTTAGCTTTACCGATTGCCGCTAGCAACCATTTCAAACACCCGCCTCAACAGCAGTTGCAACAGGCACCGACCACATTTTTTCTAGATTGTAGTAATGCCTAATTTCTGGCTTGAATAATTGAACGAGAATATCACCCGCATCAACCAAGACCCACTCGCAGGTATCTTTGCCCTCAACCGGAATATGTTCATAGCCCGCCGCTTCGAGTGCTTCTACCACCGCATCCGCAAGTGATGCGACATGGCGCGTTGATGTGCCGCTTGCCACAATCATGCGGTCAGCCACATCGGATTTACCAGTTAGGTCAAGTGATACAATTTCTTCCGCTTTGCGGTCATCCAGAGAAGATGTAATTAGTCGTTCAAGTTTGGAAAGGGAAATTTTTGGGAAACGTGTCTGACTAGAAATGGCTTTTCTCCTTTTTGGTAGCGAGGCTTCATTGCTCACTATAGCTTCAATATGGCATAAAATCAGGATATTTTCAAGTTTTTTTGCCGTGCACGAATTTCTGTAGAGGAATCAGGGTGCTTAGCAATATGAACAAAGCCCCAGCTCGGCAATTTACAGTTGCTAAATGCCCGCAAACGTCGCTGCGGTTGGCGTTTTTGGGCAAAACGTAAAGCCGCTTTTTGGCGCAGGGCAGAATGGGAAAATGGACTACGATCCAGCACCAAAATGGGGCATAACGCGAATATCTCTGCCCACTCCTGCCAACGATGAATCGTTGCCAAATTATCCGCCCCCATCAGCCACACAAATTGCGTACGCGGAAAACGTTTTTTGAGTGCGCGGAGCGTATCAACTGTATAACGCGTGCGCGTTTGTTGCTCAATATCCGTCACGCGAATAAATGGATGATTTTTTGCCATCGCTTTCGCATCGACAAAACGCTTCACAAACGGTGCCATATCGGCTGTGGATTTTAAAGGATTTTGCGGGCTAACCATCCACCATATCTCACGCAAGCCTAGCCGCTTTTTTGCTTCAACACTGATATGGACATGTCCATCATGCACGGGATTAAATGAGCCACCAAGCAAACCAACTACAGATTTCACGGGCGCGTCTGCCCTGTACCATGTATCACGTACTTATAAGTGGTAAGCTGCTCTGCACCGACAGGGCCACGAGCGTGCAAGCGGCCAGTAGAAATACCAATTTCGGCACCGAAACCAAATTCACCCCCATCAGCAAATTGGGTGGAAGCGTTATGCACAACAATCGCGCTATCTACTCCGCGCAAAAATTGACGGGCAGTGGTTTTATTTTCCGTGATGATCGCATCGGTGTGATGCGAACCATAATGATTGATATGCAAAATCGCCTCATCCACATCTTTCACACATTTCACCGAAATAACCGCCTCTAAATATTCCGTACCCCAATCATCTTCGGTAGCAGGTTTAATGCGTGTATCAATTTTTTGTGACGCCGCATCACCGCGCAGCTCGCAGCCAGCATCCGCCAATACCGATACTAATTCTGGCAACATTTTTGCCGCAACCGACTCGTCAATGAGCAGCGATTCCGCTGCACCGCATACGCCCACACGGCGCATCTTCGCGTTGAGCAATACAGACTTCGCCATCTCCACATCCGCATCTTTATTGACATAGACATGGCAATTACCATCCAAATGCAAAATCGTTGGAATACGCGAATCTTGATACACGCGCTCAGTCAGCGACTTGCCACCACGTGGCACAATCACATCAATCAACCCGTTCATCGTCAACATCTCGCCGACAGCAGCGCGATCACGCGTCTCCACCATCTGCACCGCATCCACAGGCAGGCCCGCGGCTTTCAAGCCTTCATGAATGCATTTTACAATCGCCAGTGATGAATGCAGGCTTTCTGAACCACCACGCAAAATCGCGGCATTGCCTGACTTAATACAAAGCCCCGCCGCATCCGCCGTCACATTCGGGCGCGATTCATAAATAATACCAATCACGCCAAGCGGCACGCTCACACGTTGCAAAGTCAACCCATTCGGGCGTTGCCACTCATCAATAATCCGATTAACTGGGTCAGGCACGGTTACAATCGTCTCCAACCCTGCGGCCATCCCCTCAATCCGCTTGGCATCCAATTTCAGCCGATCAATCATCGCGTCCGACAGGCCTTTTTCTTTGCCATATGCCACGTCTTTTTCATTTGCCGCCAAAATATCCGCACTATATTCCCGCAAACAGCGCGCAGCAATCACCAGCGCCATATCTTTCTCGGCGTTTTTTGCTTCAGCAAGCAAACGATAAGCCACGCGTGCGCGGCTACCCATGGCTTGCATATCTGTTTTGACAGTTTCCATGGCGGAATCATCCGCTATTTCAGTCAGTTTGTCTAGAATTTTATAAATTTGTTAGGGGCGGCGGGCTCAGAAAGCTGACGCTCATGTTCCAAATAACGCTCCACTTTTGCCTTATAGGATTCCACCGATTTAGGGCGGCCATCGCGGATTTTCGCCATATCATATATCAGCGCCGCGCCATCCTTTACCAAGCCAAACATCACTTCCGCTTGATGTTTATCGGCCTCATTCTGCTGCGGGGTTTTTGATTTTTGCAAAAATTTAGCGGCTCCTGCTGCCTGCTCAGGCAGCGCTTGCTCCATATTCGCCCGCAAATCAAAATCCTTCAATTTGCTGCGAGTCGCGCGAAACCGCACATCCGCATCATAATAATATTCCACATCCGTCTTCATTGCTTGTGCGCGGTCCTTTGCAGCGCTGGCAATTGCATGAATATGCTCGGACAAAGGAATACTCACCTCAGAAGAGGTTAAATGCAACTGAGACAAAATGGGATTGGCTTTGACAATTTTTTGCATCGCTGCTTCCACCTCGTCAATCTCATCCCATGATTCAGATATCTTCAGCAAACGATTGCCTTGAAACATCTCAAGTGCGTCTTTTCCTTTGCCCATCAGCGCCATCGGAATACGCATCAATTCGCCAGGCATTTCGGCAAGCACACCATCCCTATCCGGCGTTCCATTGCCGCGCTTTAGCGATCCAATATATTGAAAAACCTCTTTAATTTCAGCATTACCCGCTTTCAGCGCAATGTCAGCGGGAGATTGGCCTTTCTCAGCAGGAAGCAATTCTTCTGCACATGCAATTTTTGATGAATATTCACGCTCCGTTTCGTCAATAAATTCACCATATTTTTTTATCCCCCGTTTCATATGTGCCACCGCAAGATCCGACTGAATCACTGCACGAGCATCCTTATCGGTTATCGCCTCTAGCCGACGATTTGCCATGTCAATAAATTCATCCGTCGGCGGCACGCTATCACCGCGAGAAACATGCGCCAAGAAACGATTAGCCAGCGCCTTCAACATCACCCGCCAGCCCGCAAAATCATGCTGCTCCGGCACAGGGTAATAGCGAATATAGTTGGTTTTTCCTTCAACCTTGCTGGGCACACCCAGCTGGACATGGCCATCACCATTACTTATCTCAACAGGAAAGCCAAACATTTCCTTGGGCTGTGATTCTGGGGGCGTTTCAACCATGGATTATATGCTTGCTATAAAATTGAAGTTAATTTTTATTAATATGAGGGATGGGGCATAAAAAATCAAGCCCTAAACGAGGAATATTGGGATAATTATATGCAGGGGAAAATGGTGCCTCGAGCTGGAATCGAACCAGCGACACAGGGATTTTCAATCCCTTGCTCTACCGACTGAGCTATCGAGGCACATGCGCGCAACCTATAAAAGCAGGCGGCATTGCAGGGAGATTCTGATAGCGCGGTCTGGACAACACGTCAACCGATAACCGCAAATTATCCATTATTTTGTTTGAAAACCTTGTTTTTTGGCGGCTAGACGCACCCTGCGTTCTACACTCCACACCAAGAATGGTACGCAAAGCGATAGCCCAATTGCCGTCATTCCCACAACAGGCATATGCTCCAGCTTGCCTGAAACCTCGACCAACACCAGCGACGAATAATACGCACCCAATGCCGAAGATAAATGCGTTACCGCCGATTGAATCGACATATATGCCCCGCGCTCAGCTGGTGCAGGAATTTTGCTCGACAATGTTTGTACGGCAACCATCCGCCCCGACATCGACACCATAAAGAAGGTAAAAAATAGCACCTCAGGAATACCAGTCGGAAATACAACAAACCCAATAAATAGCGCAGCAATCAAGCTGGTGGTAAAGATACAAACAGCAAAGGTGGATGATTTTTTATCGATCAGCCAGCCTGAAGCGCGCATACCAAAGAAACTAACTGTACCGCCAACAAGATATAAAACCCCTAGCTGCTCACGCGGGAATCCGAGATTCATCTGCACATGGGCTGCGATATTGGGAATAATCATAAACCCCGCCATCATCGTGCACCCCATAAATAAAAACGAGGTTGCCGCCAGCGGTTTCCGCATCATTCCCCACAAGGCGCGAATGCGATACGTTACCTTATGGGGCGACGCAATCGGTTTGTTATAAGGCAACATCAGCAGTATCATGAGAAGTACGATCAATGCCAAAATACCGGTGACAATAAACGGTGCATGCCAACTGATTCGCCGCGCCAATTCCAACCCAAACGGCACCCCCAAAACAGATGCCAGCGCAAATGCACCCGACACCTTGCCCATCGCACGACCACGACGTTCGGGCGGGATATAATCCGCAACCAGCATCATAGAGAGGGACGAAAGTGGCCCACCAAACATCCCCGCGACCAATCGCGCCACAATCATACTCTCACGATCCCACACCATTGCACCCGCAAATGTGGCAAGCATAAGCCCCGTCATGCAAAATAGCACCGCACGCCTGCGCGAAAATTCATCCAGAAACAATGAGGCAATCAGCCCTAAAATGGCTGCAGCAAAGGTGTAGGCGCCGCCAATCAACCCAATCTCACTGGCAGGGATTTTCAGCTCCCGCGCAAAATCTGGCCCCAGTGGCATGACCATCATAAAATCGAGAATATTGACGAATGAGATGAGCGCCAGCAACACAATAAGGTTGCGTTCACTAATCATTTTTGGAGCGAAATTCATTTAGGGGAACAATCAATGAAGGTTATAGTAATAAAAATATTTAGGCGACTTCGTCGGCCACCCATTTAGCAAAATCATCATCTACAAGCGGAATCGGCCAAGCAATGATCGCCGGAAGCTGATAATGATTGAGGCTGCCGAGCCGCGCACAAACCTTCTTTGCTTTACCCGCAGTGGTTTTTACCCACAGCACCACTTCTTGCTCTTCTTGCACCATATCTTCCCAGCGATAAAGCGACGTAACAGGGGCAGTAACGTTTGCACAGGCTATTAAACGCGCCTCCAATAATTCACGGGCGGCAAAAACTGCTTCGTCTTTTTTGGCAAATGTGCTACGCACAATCCATATCTCACTCATTATCAGGCACCTTATCATGAAGTTACGCTCTTTTATCATACCACTCGCGATTGTGCTACCGATGATTGTGATGCTAGCCATCATCTATTTTGCAACGGACATCGGCAAGAAATCCACGCCTAATGCAGCCGCAAAAACAGACACAAATAAGCCAAATGCAAACGTAGCTGGCATGTCAAAAGCACCTGAGACACTGCCTGATACGCAAGCCATTCCTGCCAGTGTCCCAACATCATTAGAGGATGCAAGGAAAAAAGCACAAGCTCGCCTAGAGGAATTGCAAAAACTCAACCAAAAACAATGGGAAGCTGAGCGCGAAAAAATACCTTATCGCTATCCGCCCGAAAGAATAGAAGAGGCCATTGCCCGCACTATGCTACGCGTAAAAGACTTGGGGGAAATGGATGAAGCGGGCTGGGAAGCCGACAAACTACGCATCATTCGCCGCGAAAAATCGATAGAAGAACTAAAAGCCGCACCGAAGGTTAGCGAGGAAGACTTGCGTAATGAGGTGGGTTCAATGTTTGATAAGAAAAGCCTAGGCGGCATTACGTTCGACGAAAAAAATTAAACCGATTAACGTTTAATACGTTTCCAAATAGCTGTCCGACATTGCAGGTTATTGGTGAAGATGCTCACGAGCATATATGCCCCCATGCCTACGCACGATAGTAAAAACAAGGCCACAAACCGCGTAAGCGTCGTGCCGTGCAAATGGCCATCAAGCGGCGCTATAAGCGCCCATAACAACGCACACATCACCACGCAAGCTGCCAGCATCTTTGCCACTTCTTTTGCTAGGTACAACTCAAGCACAATCCAGTTTCGCTTTTTGAGCGCAACGAACATCAACACCACATTCGTCCAGCCGGCAATACTCGTTGCCAGCGCCATTCCAACATGGCGCATACTCACCATTAGCACCAAGTTCAAAATCAGATTTACTGCGATACAGAAGGTCGCAATTTTAAACGGCGTTTTGGTATCTTCGTTAGCATAAAAACACGGTGCTAAAATTTTAATGAGGATAAATGCTGGCAAACCGAGTGCAAAGGCAATGAGCGCTTTGTATGTCGCCACCGTATCTGAAGGCAGAAACGCACCACGCTCAAACATGACGCGAATAATCGGCTCTGAAAGCGTGATAATCGCCGCCATCGCAGGCAGGCTCAAAAAAAGCGAAAACGCAATCGCCTGATTCTGTGTTTTATATGCCGCTTCCATATCGCCTTTGCGAATATGCCGTGACAAAACGGGCAGCAATACCGTGCCTACCGCGATGCCAATAATCGCCAGCGGCAATTCATTAATCCGATCCGCATAATACAGATACGACACACCGCTATCAAATTGCGAAGCAATGATAATATCAATGAATAAATTAATCTGCGCAACCCCTGCCCCAAGCGCTGCGGGCGCAATCAGTAGCAATAATTTTTTGACGTTTGGCGTGAGCCGCGGGCGCACTAATTTTGGCAGCATATTGCGACGTTTACAGAAATAAAGCAGCCATAGCCACTGGGCGACACCCGCAACAAATACCGCGACGGACAGCGCGTGCGCGCCATTCCAAGAGGCTGGCATCAGCGGCCAGACGAGGGTAGGAATCACGATTAGACACAAATTCAGTACAATCGGCGTCGCCGCAACAGCCGCGAATTTGTCGCCACTATTTAATATGCCACCAAACAGCGACACTAATGAAATAAAAATAATATACGGCATGGTGATGCGCGTGAGTGCAATCGTCAGCTCAAACTTGGTCGCATCTGCCGAAAAACCCGGTGCCAGCACATACATCAGCCACGGCATACAAATGATAAAAATTGCGGTGACAAAAAATAAAATCAGCAACAAAAATGACATCGCTTCCGAGGCGAATTGCTTGGCTTTTTCTTCGCCCTCTACCGCCAGCATGCCGGAGAACATCGGCACGAAAGCAGCGTTAAATGCCCCTTCTGCAAATAAGCGGCGCAAAAAATTGGGAAGCTTAAACGCAACAAAAAACGCATCCGACAGAAAACTTGCGCCAAGGCTTGAAGCAATCGTCACATCGCGTGCAAAACCCAGCAAACGCGAAATAAGCGTATAGCCACCGATTGTTGCTGATGATTTAATAAGGGACATTGGAGAGTTTTGAGTTCCTAATTGTAAAGTTCTGTCATTCTGCGGGACTCGAAGAGTCAGCGCAGAATCTCGTCGTTATAATGCTGAGATCCTGCGCAATCGCTTCGCGCTTCGCAGGATGGCCGCTCCCTAAGAAGCAGCAGCCAATTCTTTTTCAGCATCTTGCGCGCGCGCCAATGAATTATCCTTATCATCTTCATCATCGGATTCGATGCGACGCTCCTTAGAGATTTTTTCATCAACCAGCGGAATACGAAGCGTTTTGAGCAAATCACGCACTTCCTGACGCGCCGCCACATGCGACAGCGACAAACCGCCTTTTGCATTCGAATCCATAATATCAAGCACGGTCAGGCCTTGCAGAAACATCTCGCGGAAAATAACACGCTCCGAGAAACCCGGTGCCAGACGGAAACCGATACGGCGAGATAAATCAGATGTAACTTGCGTCATGAAGCGTTTGTTTTTTGCATCAATGTTCGACAAGCGGTTACGCATCACAATCCACTCTATCGAGCCACCATCACGCTTCGCGCGTTGCAATTTTTGCTCCCAAACCATTTCCGAATAAATCGATGGCTTGATAATTTTCATTGTATGACCATCGACGTTAGCAAGCACGTCCAAATC
>JAYTDB010000052.1:0-3339 GCA_043736135.1 Rickettsiales bacterium | reverse complement strand
CGCACCCGTCACTTGTACGCGAATTTTGCGCTGCATTTGGCGGGTATTTCGTCAGTATTGGGTGCAATCAATTTTATCGTGACCATCTTTAATATGCGTGCTCCAGGCATGTCGCTGTTTAAAATGCCATTATTCCCATGGTCAATTTTGGTAACCGTATTCTTGTTGTTGCTGGCCGTACCAGTACTCGGTGGCGCGATTACGATGTTGCTCACTGACCGTAACTTTGGCACGTCATTCTTTGACCCTGCTGGCGGCGGCGACCCAATTTTGTATCAGCATTTATTCTGGTTTTTTGGTCATCCGGAAGTCTATATTTTGATTGTACCTGCATTCGGCATTATTTCAGAAATCGTATCGACGATGTCACGCAAGCCAATCTTCGGTTATCTCGGCATGGTGATGGCAATGTGCGGTATTGGCTTTTTGGGCTTTGTCGTTTGGGCGCATCATATGTTCACGGTGGGTATGTCTTCGACAACGACATCATACTACATGATTGCGACGATGATTATCGCGGTGCCAACGGGGGTAAAAATCTTCTCATGGCTCGGCACAATGTGGGGTGGTTCTATCACCTTTAACACGCCGATGCTGTTTGCGGTGGGCTTTATCTTCTTGTTCGTGGTGGGCGGCGTAACGGGTGTGGTACTCGCTAACGCAGCAGTCGATATTCCGATGCATGACACCTATTATGTGGTAGCGCATTTCCATTATGTGATGAGCTTGGGTGCGGTGTTTGCAATTTTTGCCGGGTTTTATTATTGGCTCGGTAAAATGTCGGGCAAGCAATATCCTGAATGGCTTGGTCAGCTACATTTTTGGACATTCTTTATTGGCGCGAATTTGACATTCTTCCCACAACATTTCTTGGGTCTGGCGGGCATGCCGCGTCGTATACCTGATTATCCAGATGTCTATGCAGGCTGGAATCAAGTTTCGTCGTATGGTTCGTATATTGCAGGTTTTTCGGTGCTGATTTTCTTATATCTGTGTATCAAGACACTCCGCAGCCCAGCAACCGTTCCAAACAATCCCTATGGTGAAGGTGCTACGACACTTGAGTGGACGCTTGCTTCGCCACCACCATTCCACACGTTTGAAACACAACCGGTGATTAAGTGAGGATAAGCCTTAGCAGCTTGCTGCTTAGGCTTTCGTCATCCTCGCATATGCGGGGATACACTCTTCTCGCACTTCTCCTGCCGATTGCGCTGGTGGTTTATGGCGCACAGTTTTTCGGTTGGCTCAATGATGATGCGCTGAATTACTTGCGGCTTGCCGAGCATGTGGCGGCTGGCAAGGGGCTTTCCATTCGCCCGAGCTGGAGAGAGCATAGCTATTGGGCGGTTTTCCCTGCGGGGTATCCGCTGGCAATTGCCCTTTTCAATCTATTTATTGGTGATGTATTGCTTGCATCCAAGCTGTTAAACGGCGTGCTATTATTAGCAAGTATTGGGCTTGCCGCTCGCGCTATGCGCCTTCCGATTTTATTAGTCGCCTCGTTATTTTTTACTGGCTGGGTGTTTGAAATTGTCTCCTATAGTTGGTCAGAAAATCTATTTATTTTTGCGTTGATACTGTCGCTTTATTGTCTGCTTCGTTATCTGGAACAGGGAGGGTGGTTGATATTGGTTGGCTTCGCGCTGGGGATGATTTTGATGTTCACCGCCCGCTATATTGGCGGCTTTACCTTGGCCGCATTCGCAATGGTGATATGGGGTTATCAGGGACATTTTAGCAAAGCGCGTTTGCTCCACGCTGCCGCAGCCATGTTTGGCTGTGTTGGTTTATTTATCACCTATTTATTGCTCAATTATTATTTCACGGGGCACATGACAGGGCTTGACCGCAGAGCCCCTAGCGAAAGCCCGCTTTGGATAGTTGAGCAATTTTTCCGCATGGTATTTTATTCGCTGTCTATGCTGCTGCCACCATTATGGCTGCTTGCGCTTTATGGGGCAAAACCAAAGCGCATAAAACTCTATGATTATCCGCTGGCATGGGCGCCGATAGTGATTGGCATGGGCTATTTGGCGATATTGGAATTGCTCCGCCTCACCAGCCATTTTGAGCAACCATCAGGGCGGTTGATGGCACCGGCTATGTTGCTAGTGTGGCTAGGTGTGCTGCATGTGTTTTGGTATGGCTTTTCGCATAAACCTCATGCTCGCTCAGCGGCGTTATTATTGCTTGCGACCGCCAGCATGAATATCGCCTATCTATATAAAGATGTGATTTATAATCCCTATATCCCAACCCTACAAAACCGCAAGGTGGGGATGATAAAGTTCAACCGTAATTATGGTATGGTACAGGAAGGTTCGGTGATTCTCGCCGCCGCCTATCTTAATCCAAACGTGTCATGGCACATGATTGGTCCACATATTTCGTCGGATACGATTTTTTATGCGCTGATAGAGGAGGATCCTTCGCTTGCCGATTTGCGTGGCTGGCTGGCAGGGTTGCGCTATCAAGGGAAGCCGCCTGTGCAATATTGGTTTGATTTCCGTGATTTTGCCACTATAGATAGCTTCAAACGTGAGGCATCCAACCGCAAGCTGAACAAGTCTTTGGTTGATTGGATGGCTACATATTTCAAACCCCGAACATTGGTTCTTTGCCCAGAATGTTACAAGCCCAAGCCATAAACAACGATTCTACCGTTCGCGATTATTTCACTTTGCTGAAACCCGGTGTGATGTCGCTCGTGGTGTTCACGGGTCTTGCGGGCATGGTGGTGGCACCTGGGCATCTCAATTGGTTCCAACAGATTCTGACGCTTGCTTGCATCTCGCTCGCATCGGGTGCGGGTGCGGCGATGAATATGTGGTATGACCGTGATATTGACGCGATTATGGCGCGCACGGTGTCGCGCCCTGTGCCTGCGGGTCGGGTTGCGCCGCATGATGCGCTTGCACTCGGATTATTTTTATCAGCGCTGTCGGTAATGCTGATGGGGCTCGGTTTAAATTGGGTGGCGGGCGGACTTCTCGCCTTTGCGATTTTCTTTTATGCGGTGATTTATACCATGTGGCTGAAACGTTCGACGCCACAAAATATTGTCATTGGTGGTGCTGCGGGTGCGTTCCCGCCGATGATTGGCTGGGCAGCAGTGACTGGCGATGTGTCACTTACTTCTGTCATCTTGTTTCTTATCATCTTTCTCTGGACGCCACCACATTTCTGGGCGCTGGCGCTGTATCGCAGCGGTGATTATGCAAAAGCAGGTGTGCCGATGATGCCCGTGGTTGCGGGTCATCCACATACAAAAAAACTGATGCTCTATTATATGATTGCATTGCTTGCTTGTACGCTATCACTGCCGCTGCTTGGCCT
>JAYTDB010000051.1:0-4898 GCA_043736135.1 Rickettsiales bacterium | reverse complement strand
CCATCGCTCACGCCAAGTACGATGTCATACGGCCCGTCTTGCATACACATAGGTTCAAATGTATTTTCATCCAGCAAATCAGCAATCGCGACGTTGCGTTCATGCGTTGCTTCTTTGGAGCGCGTCGTTGCGCGCTGGTCTAATTCAATTTTGGCGATGCGCTCGCTCATGGCTTGCGAATCGCCACAGAGTTATGATGCGCCATCAAGCCCTCTGCCTCAGCCAAGGTCGTCGCATACGGCGCGAGGCTCGCAAGCGCTTCTGGCGTATGACCAATCAACGAGCTACGCTTCAAGAAATCAAACACCGACAAGCCCGATGAGAAACGCGCCGTACGCGAAGTCGGCAATACGTGCGATGGGCCAGATAAATAGTCTCCCATCGCTTCTGGCGTGTGCCGCCCTAGAAATATCGCACCGGCGTGACGAATCATCGGCAAATAAGATTCGGGGTTATCCACTGCCAGCTCTAAATGCTCCGGCGCAATCTGGTTGATTAAATCACACGCCTCGTTCATGTCATTCACCACAAGCACGGCGCCGTGCTGCTCCCACGATGGGCGGGCAATGGCTTCACGCGGCAATGTTTTTAATTGCAGCTCCACCTCAATCATCACCGCTTTGGCAAACACCGCGTCGGTGGTGATAAGCAGCGATTGCGCCATCGTGTCATGTTCCGCTTGCGACAATAAATCAGCAGCAATCCACGCGGGGTTATTCTCACCATCCGCTACTACCAAAATTTCCGATGGCCCCGCAATCATGTCGATGCCAACCGTACCAAAAACTTGCCGTTTAGCTTCTGCCACATAGGCGTTTCCAGGGCCGACGATTTTATCGACGGCTTTTATGGTTTCCGTGCCATACGCAAGTGCAGCAACCGCTTGCGCGCCGCCTATCGTATAAATTTCTTCAATCCCCGCAATATGCGCCGCAGCGAGCACTGCATGATTCAGCACACCGTCAGGCGCAGGAACCACCATCACCAATCGTTTCACATTTGAGACGATTGCTGGAATCGCATTCATCAATACCGAGCTTGGATACGCCGCCAAACCACCCGGAACATAAAGCCCCACCGCATCAATTGAAGTCCAGCGATGGCCGAGTGTTGTTCCCGTTTCATCGGTAAATTGCAAATCAGCAGGCAATTGTTTATCGCTATAAGCACGAATACGCTCCGCCGAAACGCGCAATGATTTCATCAGCTCTGGTGATGTCAGCGACAAGGCTTGCGCGATTTGTTCGGGCTTTACGCGCATCGATTCAGGTGTAATTGGGTTGCAGTCAAACTGTGAGGTCAATTCGCACAAAGCCGCGTCTTTTTGCTTGCGAACCCGCGCGATGATAGCGGATACAGTCGCCGCAACATCCCTCACCTCGCCTTCGCGATCAGCCAGAAGGGTCGCCAGTTTTGCAGCGAAATCAGCAGAAGATATGTTAAGCAGCACGCTCATCTACGGCCTTTCGGAAAAGTTCCAACAAGCTATTAATCTCAGCGCTGCGGGTTTTAAACACCGAGCGATTCACAATCAAACGCGAAGACACTTGCGTGATGATTTCTTGTTCAGCCAGCCCGTTCGCTTTCAGCGTCGCGCCACTGCTCACCAAATCAACAATGCAATCCGCCATACCCAGCACAGGTGCTAATTCAATCGCACCGTTGAGCTTAATGCATTCCGCTTGAATACCTTTTTTGGCATAATATTGTTTGGCAATGTTCGGATATTTCGTCGCCACGCGAATATGGCTTTCACGCGCTTTATCGACACTACCATGCACAGGTGCCGCAACGCTTAGTCGGCAATGCCCAATGCGCATATCCAGCGGCATGTAAATATCGCTATAGTCAAATTCCATCAGCACATCGGATCCACAAAACCCTACATGCGCGCCACCGAAAGCAACAAACGTCGCCACATCGAATGAGCGCACACGAATCAGCGTAATCGGCAAACCTTTACATTCAAATTGCAATGCCCGCGAATTTTCATCGAAAAATGATTCTTCCGGATAAATTCCCACACGCGAAAGCAACGGCTCCAGCTCCGATAAAATCCGTCCCTTCGGCACGGCGATGGTGAGGGGTTGAGTGATGTTCATACCTACGCTGCCTCGGTTGCTGCTACGTCGCTGCGGGCGGTGATACGCTCAATCTTTGCGCCACAAGCAGCGAGTTTTGCTTCTAAATTTTCATAGCCACGGTCAAGATGATATACGCGGTGAATCACTGATTCCCCCTCAGCGGCAAGGGCGGCAATCACCAGCGAGAGTGATGCGCGTAAATCGGTCGCCATCACTTCTGCGCCTTTGAGTTTTTTTACACCGCGAATGAGCGCGCTTGAGCCATGCACCACGATATTTGCACCCATACGCGTAAGTTCTGGCACGTGCATATAACGGTTTTCAAAAATCGTTTCCGTCATCATCGACGCACCATCAGAAATCGCCAGTAACGCCATCATCTGCGCTTGCATATCAGTCGGATAACCAGGGAATGGCTGCGTCATAATATCAATACCGCCAATGACTTTCCCTGTGCGGCGCACGCGCAAACCATCTTTGGTTTCCGAAATTTCAACACCCGCCGCCGCGAATTTTTCCGCAACCGATTGCATCAAATCCATCGTCACGCCCAGCAATTCCACATCACCATTCGTTGCCGCTGCGGCCGCTGCAAAACTGCCCGCCTCAATACGGTCCGCGACCACGCGATACGACGCACCGTGTAAATTCTTTACACCTTGAATACGAATTTCACCGGTGCCGATGCCGCTAATTTGTGCGCCCATCGCTTGCAGGCAATATGCTAAATCACAGACCTCTGGTTCACGCGCTGCATTTTTCAGCACCGTTTCACCTTCGGCAAGTGCCGCTGCCATCAGCAGATTTTCCGTCGCACCGACCGACACTTTTTCAAACTCAATCACCGCACCTTGTAAGCGCCCCTGCACGCTGGCGTGAATATAGCCTTCGGTCAGCTCAATTTTTGCACCCATTTTTTCGAGCGCACTTAAATGCAAATCAATCGGACGCGTGCCAATTGCACAGCCACCTGGCAGCGACACTTTTGCTTCACCAAAGCGCGCCAAGAGTGGCCCAAGTACCAACACCGATGCACGCATCGTGCACACCAAATCGTAAGGCGCGGTAAAGCTCGTGATGTTTGATGCATTCAGCGCAAACACTTTTCCGAACGATTCCGACGCGGGATACGACACCGACACACCGTGCTGCTCGAGCAGCTTGGTCATCGTTTTAATATCCGCCAACATCGGCATGTTAGAAAGCGTCAGCGTCTCATCCGTCAACATCGCCGCTGCCATGAGCGGAAGCGCAGCATTCTTCGCACCCGATATTTGGATTTTTCCTTTTAGCGCTACACCACCGGTTATTTTAATTTTGTCCACTTACACACTTTCACAATAAATTTTAAAGTCGCTAGGCTGAGCTATATGCGATGTTTTTATAGACCCGCCGCGTAAGCGTAGCTTAATGCTACGTGCGCAGCGGAAGCGCATAAAAGCAAGCGAGATAGCCAGCAGAGTAGACGTCATCACGCTACTTTCTCATTTTCAATGCGCGGGAGAGTAACACCACGCTGTCCTTGATATTTACCCTTGCGATCGCCATAAGACGTTTCGCATACGGAATCGCCTTTGAAAAACAAGAATTGGCATGCACCTTCATTGGCATAAATTTTTGCTGGCAGCGGCGTCGTGTTTGAAAACTCGAGTGTTACATGCCCTTCCCATTCTGGCTCAAGCGGCGTCACGTTCACGATGATACCACAACGAGCGTAAGTCGATTTGCCGACACACACCACTAGCACATCACGCGGAATGCGGAAATATTCTACCGTATGCGCGAGCACAAAACTATTCGGCGGAATAATGCAGACATCGGTTTTGCGATCGACAAAACCTTTTTGATCAAAGGATTTTGGATCAACAATTGCCGAATCAATATTGGTGAAAATTTTAAATTCATCCGATACGCGCGCATCATAACCATACGAAGAAACGCCATATGAAATCACGCCATCACGTTTTAAATTCTCAACATAAGGCTCAATCATTCCCTTCGCTGCGCGATCGCGAATCCATGTATCAGGCATAATTCCCATAGTTTTTTCCTCATGTAAAAATTTATTAATGTGTGAGTTTTAACCAGTTCGCCTACGGAAATAAAGCCCTTTCTTGTAACAACACTCATTTACAATCAATAAATTAATTGTGTTACGCTTGCTTCGCAGCGTAAAATTGCGCTTTCGGCTTGCGATTTCATACTATTTTGTGGCACTTTGGTTCACAAAATTAGTATTATTTGCCTTTTTCATTCCACTCTACTAATGTACCTCCATCATTTTAGAGAAAACCATGAAAAAACACCTTCTTATCGCACTATTGCTCCCCATTGCCGCCTGTTCTCCCAAAGTGGACAACAAAGGCTATGTCAAACAGGCCGATTTAAGCGCAGAAATTAAAGTTGGGCAAACAACGAAACAAGAAGTGCTTGAGAATTATGGCTCGCCTTCCAGCCAATCAAGCTTTGGTTCTGAAACATGGTATTACATCAATAATCGCTTAGAAACCGTCGCTTTTTTAAAGCCTGACGTGGTTGAGCAAGATGTTACGCGTATTGAATTTAACAGCGCTGGCGTTGTCAGCAAGGTTGAGAGTTTCGGCAGCGATAAAATCACCGATGTCAAAACCGTCAGCCGCACCACGCCGACCGAAGGCCACACCATGAGCTTTATTGAACAAACACTCGGCAACGTTGGGCGCTTCAATAAACCCGGCTCGACCACTGGTACTGTCGCTCCAGGACGTCAACCAGGTGGCGGTTACTAACCACAATCGGCATTTATCAACTTATACCCATTTACAATCAATCGAC
>JAYTDB010000050.1:0-8266 GCA_043736135.1 Rickettsiales bacterium | reverse complement strand
CAGCGAGTTGAAACGACGATGGTGTCGATTGATGCTGGCTATAAAGGGCAAATTGCACTGCATCCTGATATGGTGCAGATGGTGAAAAGCCTGTTGCTTGGGCTTGGTGTTCCTGCGCCAGATCGTGTAACTGATTTGCAATTTGTTATTAAAAATGAAGCCGGCAATGTCAATATCAACGGCAAGTCGATGATGGAGATTATGGCGTTGATGCAGCCTGCGGCGGCGAAATAAACGGCAGCGATTCTTCAACTGCTGGGTCGGCGGCGTGTGGCTTTTTTCCCTCTTCGCCTTCTTGTAATGAGCGCACCTCTACTGCATGCTCACCCTTTAAAAAGGCGGTTTCACGTGCAATTTTCGCCAAAATATCGGCAGGCAGCTGTGAAATTTCTTGCTTGACTGCGATGTGCTTGCGCTTGAATAATGCGACTAACCAATGAGTGATTTTGTTCATATGACGATGCTAGACAATCTTTCATGAAACCGCAACCCCTGCCATGGTGTGAACCGCTTGCGCTTGCGCGCGCATTGAATGCGCCGAGTATGGTGCTGCTGCATTCCAGTGCGGCTACGCATTATTCGGGCGATACCAGTTTGCTGGCGGTGGATTGCTTGGAATCGGTGGATATTGAGCGTTTCTCGGATATTGATGCGCTGTTATCACAGCAGAAATCTCGCTGGTTTGGCTTCTTAGGCTATGAGCTGAAACATGATTGCGAGCGCTATAGCACAGCAGAAAAAGGCGAATTCGCCTTGCCGCGCGGGCGGATGATGCGCTTTGGAGCGGTCTATGAATTCAACCATAAGCTACGCACGCTTGTTTGTTGTTCGGATGATGTGGTGGCGTTACCTGCTTTGCATGATGCTTCGGAAATTGCGCCTGCTGCTGTGAAGAGTTTAACCTCCAATATGTCGAAGCAAGAATATCTGGGCAAGGTGAAGCAGGTGCTATCGGCGATTGCTGAGGGGGATATTTATCAAGCAAATTTGACGCGGAAATTTTACGGCACATGGCAGGATGAGTCAGACACGCTGAGTTTGTTTGCGCGGATGTGCCGCCTAACACCTGCACCGTATAGCGCGCTTATCCGCATGAATGGCGTGGATATTTTATCTTCCAGCCCTGAATTATTCTTGCGCTGCGATACAGACGGCGTGGTTGAAACGCGCCCCATAAAAGGCTCAATCGCGCGCGGAGAAACGGTTGTGGAAGATGAAGCAAACCGCATTGCGCTAGAGCAAAGCAGTAAAAACCGTGCGGAAAATTTGATGATTGTTGATTTGATGCGTAATGATTTGGCGCGCGCCTGCACGCAAGGCAGCGTCAAAGTATCTAAGCTTTTTGATGTGAATACCCACGCGACGATTCATCATATGGCGAGCAGCATCACGGGGCAATTGCGCGATGATTGCTCAAAAGCCGCGTTGATTCGCGATTGTTTCCCCCCAGGTTCAATGACGGGCGCACCAAAAATCCGTGCGGTGGAGCTATGTAATCAGCTGGAGACGCTGGAGCGTGGCGTTTATAGCGGCGCACTCGGCTGGCTGGATAGTGATGGCAGCATGGAGCTGTCGGTGGTAATTCGCACGCTCATCATAAAAGGGACGCAATTCGAGTTTCAAGTCGGCGGCGGCATCGTCGCGGATTCAGAACCATTGGCGGAATGGGCGGAGACGATGGAGAAATCATTAGGACTTATCAACACGTTAGGTGTATCGCGCGGGCAGCTTGAATCGCTTTGAGTCATGCAAAATTCACATAGCTAGCCTCTAAAAAGGCCGCTACCGCAATGCAGCAATGAGGCGTATATTAGCCTCATGACAAAAGAACTGAAACATACAGCCGTTTATATCGCTCGCTTCGCACTGACAGTGTTGGTGCTTGCGGCACTTAGCGCGGCTTAGACACTAATACTCCACGCCCACAAGGTATAGACCTTCGGGGGGCGCAGTGGGGCCTGCGGCGGCGCGTTCTTTCGCTTGTAGTATTTTTTCCATATCTTCCGCTTTTATCCGCTCTTTGCCAATCTTCAGCAACGTCCCCACCATGATGCGCACCTGATGATGCAGAAATGAGCGCGCTTGCGTTTCAATGTGAATCTCGTTGCCGAGTATATTTATGTTTAACGTCTCCAATGTACGCATGGGTGATTTCGCCTGACATTGTGCATCGCGGAAGCTGGAAAAATCATGATGCCCGACCAGCTGTGCTGCGGCAATCCGCATGGCATCGATATTTAAATCACCTGCCACTTGCAAAGCGCGCCCAGCATTAAGTCCAAGACGGGCAGGGCGGTGAATGATGCGATAGCGATAATAGCGGCGTAGCGCAGAAAACCGCGCGTTGAATGTCTCGTCAACCGCTTCGACGTTATGAATGGCAACGGTTTTATGCCCAGCTATCACCAAATGAAAATTGATACCCTGCATGACGCGGAACGGATCTTCGTTCTTGGGTAAATCAACGTGAATCACTTGTGCGGTGGCGTGTACGCCCGAATCGGTGCGACCTGCGGTAATGGTTGGTCTGCGCTCACCGCAGAATTTTTCAATCGCATCTTCAATTGCTTGTTGCACACTCATGCGGTCAGCCTGCACCTGCCAGCCCGCATAGCTTGCGCCGTCATATTCGAGCGTGAGTTTGTAGCGTTGTGTCACGCAGAGAATCCTTTGAGGAATTCGGCGACGGGTAGTCGTTTTTTGCCTGCGCGTTGCAGCTCAGTTGGGTGGAGAGTGCCTTGCTCACAGGCAATTGCCAGCTCATTATCGAGGATGGTGCCAGCGGGTTTTTCGCTGTTATCCGCAGTGAAATCTGCCGCAAATATTTTGATATTCTCGCCTTTATGTTCAAAATACGCACCCGGAGTGGGTGATAATCCGCGTATCTGACGAGCGATGGTTTCAGCGGATTGATTCCAGTCGATGCGACATTCTTCCTTGGAGATTTTTGGCGCGTAGCATACGCCTTCTTCGGGTTGTTTTATTGGCGTAATAGTTCCTGCCTGCAAACCTTCCAGTGTTTTTAGCACCAGCGCACCCGCCCGTGCAGATAGCGTATCATGCAGCATACCAGTGGTTGTGCCTTCAGGGATTGCGTAGGGTTCAACCAGCAGCATATCGCCTGTATCCAGTCCCACATCCATTTGCATAATAACGGTGGCGGTGTCTTTTTCGCCCGCCATAATCGTGCGTTGGAGCGGTGCTGCGCCCCGGAAGCGCGGTAATTTTGAGGGGTGCACATTGATGCAACCCAACTTTGGTGCTTCCAAAATTGCTTTCGGTAGCAATAAGCCATACGCGACCACTACCGCGATGTCGGCACCCAGTGTTGCGAATTCAGCTTGCGCTTCAGCGGATTTTAGACTGGTTGGCGTATAGACGGGGATATTGTTTGCAGCTGCGAATTGATGCACAGGCGAATGCGTTTCCTTCTGGCCACGACCTGCTGGGCGCGGCGGCTGTGAATATACAGCGACAACCTCAATTGCTCCCGTGAAAGTCTCCTGACTTTTACATGGAGTGCTGCTCAAGGCTGGTTCGCGCTTCTGCGCTCTCACTAACGCCTCCAGCGTGGGAAGCGCAAAATACGGCGTACCCATGAAAATGATTTTCATGGCAAAAGCCTAGTGAGAGCAATTCGGGCCATGCACATGGCCGTGATGATGGTGGTCGTCAAACACGCCCGCTTTTTTGAGCTTGGTCAGCTTGCGTAAAATCATATCGCGTTTTACGGGTGAAGCGTAATCCGTCAGCACCTTGCCGTTTAAATGGTCAATTTCATGTTGGATGCAGGTGGCGAGCAAACCATCAAAATCTTTTTCAATCGTCGCGCCAGTCAAATCCTGATAGCGAACGCGCACTGCTTTCGGGCGAGTCACGTCAACATATTGGTCGGGGAATGACAGGCAGCCTTCTTTATACACCTGTGGTTCCGATTCAGCAGGAATGATTTCAGGGTTGATAAACACCCATTGTTCGCCAGGTTCACCGTCTTCATCGCGCCACGTCACATCGGCAATCAGCAAGCGTTTCAGCACGCCCACTTGCACAGCAGCTAGGCCGATACCTTTTTCATAATACATGGTGTCGAACATATCGCTCGCGAGCGCGCGAATATCATCATTCACCGCTTCAACGGGTTTTGATACGGTCTTTAAGCGCTCATCTGGCGCGATTACTAAGGTTAAAATGCTCATAATTGTACTGCGCTACCTTCTGGAAATTTTGCAACTCTAGGATGTCTAGCTTCGGCGGGTGGTTTTAACAAATGTTTTTCGTATAAATCTGTGACTGATTTTGCAAACTGCTCTGGGCTTTCAAAACCAGCTTGCTCAAAAACATCTTGGAGCGGGCGTTTGTTTTTTTGTACAAAAATAGCACTGTAAATTTTTAAACTTCCTTCAGCATGGTTGCTTGCAACAGCATTGCGCAGCTCGTTAAGTATTGTATCAAATTTTGTGGCCAGCTCAGTGCCTGAGTCTTTATCTTTCTCAACTAATCGCCGTCTGAGTATGGCGATATAATCTTGTTCAACTTCGGTTAATTCTGGTTTTATTTCGGTCATAACGGGTCCCATGTGTTAATTCTAATTAACACATGGTTCGTAATCTTGCAAGTGTCTCGGTTTTTCCCAATAACTCCATCACCTCAAACATGCTTGGGCTGGCGGTTTTACCTGTGATAGCGATGCGTATGGGCGACATAATCGCACCTAGTTTCTGGCCGATTTCTTCCCCGTGCGCCTTGCAGATCATTTGTAGTGTATCATGATTCCATTCGGCGAGCGATTCTAATTTAGGAATCAGCCCATCTAGAATCGGTTGACCTGCAACGAGCTGTGCTTTGACTGCTTCTTCTAGCTCAGGTCGTGCCACATAAAACGCTGCATTTTCAGCGAGTTCTTTAATAGTCTTTGCGCGCTGCTTTAAGGCGGGCATGGCTTTTAGTAGTATCTCATGCTGCGAATCACTTAGTGATTGCGCAGTATCTTTTTCATTTTTCTGAGATCCTGTGCTGCTGAGAAGCAGCCCACAGGATGATATCAACCCGACCAACCGTGCATCATCCGCCTCGCGGATATAGTGTCCATTGACGCTTTCTAGTTTTGCGAAATCAAATTTTGAGGGCGATTTGCCGCAGGCTTCTAGGTTAAACCATTCGATAGCTTGCGTCTGAGAGATAACTTCATCATCGCCGTGGCTCCAACCGAGGCGCAGCAAATAATTGCACACCGCTTCGGGCAAATAGCCCATATCGCGGTAGGCATCGACCCCAAGCGCACCGTGACGCTTAGAAAGCTTCGCACCATCCATGCCGTGAATCAGCGGGATATGCGCGAAGTCTGGGGCTTCCCAGCCCATCGCATCATAAATCATCAGCTGGCGGAAGGTATTGGTGAAATGATCGTCGCCGCGAATCACTTGGGTGATGCCCATATCATGGTCATCCACTACCACGGCAAGCATATAGGTCGGCGTGCCATCGGAACGTAGCAATACCATATCGTCCAGCTCGCTCGCATCGACATTCACGATGCCTTGCACCTTGTCAGAAACGGTGATTGCGCCCATCAGCGGGGCTTTGATGCGGATGGAGGGAGATATACCCGCTGGGGGTATGCCACCCCCATTTTCTGAAAATTGCCGCCAAGGACTGCGGAATTTTTGGTTAGGATGCGCCGTGCGCCATACGTCTAGCTCTTCGGCGGTGACATAGCACTCATAGGCTTTGCCCGATTTTAGCAACTCTTTGGCGACTTCGGCGTGGCGTTCCATGTTTGAGAATTGATAGACCACTTCGCCGTCATGGTGCAGCCCCAGCCAGCTCATGCCGTCTAATATCGCTTGGGTGGCGGCATCATTAGAGCGCGCGCGGTCCGTATCTTCCACGCGCAGGTAAAATTTTCCGCCATGATGTTTGGCATAGAGCCAGTTAAACAGCGCCGTACGCGCCCCGCCAATATGCAGGTAGCCAGTCGGTGAAGGTGCAAAGCGGGTGATTACAGTCATGGGGATTAGGCTTTAGGGGTTAGGAATTGGGGATTAGGGAGAAACCGTATACAAAAAATACTATGGTTTTTCCAGCTTTTTGTTACATAGATGCTATGCACCTCCCTAAAACCCAAAGACTAATGCCAAAAGCCTTATCTGTAGAACGCGACCGTTTGGTGTTGTGGCTGCCTGTTATGGTCGGCTGTGGGATTGCCTTGTTTTTTGCCGGTGATGCGCCGCCATCCGTACTTCCAGCGGCAATCGTTGGGCTGGTCTCGCTGGGTTTATTGTGGCTTCTTGGTGGTAAATTGCAATGGCGATGGGGTTTGGTTGCGATTGTCACCATATGTCTAGGATTTATCGTGGCAGGTGTGCGTTTACAGCTGGTTCACGCCCCCGTTTTGCACGATACGGTATTTTTTAAGTCCGTCACCGCCATTATCGCCGATATCGAGCAACAAGAGGGTAAAACACGGCTTATCCTGCGCGATGTGTCGGTTGAAACCCTTGCCGCAGAAGATACGCCGAAAAATATCAGCATTAGCTTGCGGAAACCGAATCTGGATGTGCGGATTGGCGATCATATTCAGATTCCCGCGACGTTATTTCCACCGCCGACGCCCGCGATGCCGAATGCGTATGATTTCTCGCGGATGTTTTATTTTAAACAGCGCGGAGCGGTGGGGTTTTCGCCACGTCAGCCTGAAATCATCGCACATGCTGGTGCTGAAAGTTTCAGCGACAAACTCACCACCTTGCGGCTTTCCATCGCTGATAGGTTGCGCGCGCAGATGGGCAGTGACGAAAGTGCCGTTGCATCGGCTATGATGGTGGGCGAGCAATCGCAAGTGTCGGACGAGGTGTCTGAAGATATGCGCAATGCGGGGATTTATCATATTTTGTCGATTTCGGGCATGCATATGTCGCTTGCCTGCGGGATTATATTTTATGTGGTGCGTTTGGGGCTGACGTTATTTCCAACATTTGCTTTGTACCTACCTGTTAAAAAAATCGCCGCATGTGCTGGGCTTGTCGGCGGTTTTGCCTATTTGCTGCTGGCGGGTTATCCCGTTCCTGCCGTGCGTTCTTATGTGATGGTGGCGTGTGTGCTGCTCGCCGTATTATTCGATCGCAAGGGCATCAGTTTATTTTCGCTCGCATGGGCGGCGAGTATCATTTTACTGTTCTCGCCTGAATCTCTATTCACCGCAAGCTTTCAACTGAGCTTTGCTGCGACACTCGCCATCGTCGCACTCTATGAACGTTACGGCCATGTGATGTTTAATGGCGAGGGCGGTGCATTTTCTAGGCTGCGCTTGTATTTCATGGCGTTGATGTTGACATCGCTTGCCGCCAGCGCGTTCACCACGCCGCTTGCGCTCTATCATTTTAACCGCATCGCGCTGTGGGGTATTTTTTCCAATATGCTGATGGTTCCGCTGTCGAGTTTTATCATCATGCCCGCTGCGGTTCTTGCGTTTTTATTGATGCCGTTTGGTGCCGAAGGCTGGATTTTATGGCTGCTTAATATGGGGATTCGCTGGATGTTGGATGGCGCGCATTGGGTGGCGCATCTGCCGCTTGCGAATGTGACCTTCGCTGCACCCAGTGTCGCTGGATATAGCGCAATTATCATTAGCGGGTTATGGTTAGGGCTGTGGCGCAGCAACATACGATTTTTGGGGCTTCCACTGATTATTGTTGGGCTTGCAACCTCGGCATTGTATCAGCCGTTTGATCTGATTATCAGCGATGATGCAAAGCGCATCGCGTATCGCACGACGGATAACCAATGGGTGCTGGTGCGCGGCGATACGGATAGTTTCGAGGCAGAAAGCTGGTTGCGTATCAGCGGTGTGGAATCTGCCATCAAACGTAAAAAAGGGCAGGTGCTGCCGCCTGAATTACGCTGTGATAAATCCACCTGTTTGATTGAACGCGAAGGGCTGTCTATCGCGATGGCCGTGCGTAAGGATAAAGACGTGGATATTTGCGAGAGTGGCGCGGATATCGTCATTTCAGATTACCGTTTATATAAGCCTAGTTGTGATACGATTGCGCATGTGATTGACAGGGCGTATGTAAATCGGCATGGTGCGGTTGGAATACGCTTGCAAAGCTGGAAAATTACAATAGAAAACACCAATGAATATCGTGGCAATTGGCCGTGGTCAGCTGCATTACCTAACAACCAAACGGACAATACACCCAATGACTGAGACTCCAAAAGCATTACCGAAATTACTCAAAGCACGCCAGTTTCATAGCCGCATTTT
>JAYTDB010000049.1:0-2337 GCA_043736135.1 Rickettsiales bacterium | reverse complement strand
CGCAATTAACTCAGGCAGAACACCCAAATACGCCGCGTTATGTTTAATCGCCAAGGTAAAATCCGCCGACAATCCCAAACGTGCAAACGGCGCGATGGTGAAATTCTCTTGCATGTCACCATTCATTCCGCATTCGTAATAATTGGTCAATGCAGCACCATCAGCGGCACGGCGGTCAAGTACCGCATCCCCGCGCGATAAAACCTGCCGTAATTTCGTAAAATCATCACCGACAAATTTTACAAAATCCTGCGCATCAAGCGCTGCCCTCGGGTTATGCCAGCTCGGCTCATTCAGGCATACGCTGTCGACCAGACCATCTATAATAGCGGCGGCAAGCGTCGTACCTGCACGCGGAATACCCGTGAGGATGATTTCACGCGCCATGCGGTTCACGCCCCAATGTTTTGGCAAGCACAGGCAGCCATGCTTTTTTAAACGGCGCATAACCATATTGGGCAGCCGTGGCAAATCCGCCCTCCACGCAATGCGCGGCAAGCGCATCATCCGAAAACGCTTGCTGAATAGTCGCAGACAGTGTGCGTAAATCTTTGATACTTCCAGTGAGTGCGTTCTGCCCTTGGCGCATATAATCCGCACCCGCCAACCCATCAACCCCCGTCACCATTGTCCCCATCGCCATCGCCTCCAGCGGCGAAAGTCCAAATCCTTCCGCCAGCGACAAATTGACGAAATAACGCACCGAACCAATGACGCGTAGAAATTCATCTTGCGGCAAATCACGCCCTTCCACCACATGTAACAAGTCAATCTTCGGCAAAGACTCGCGAAGATATTGCAATAAAATCTGATGTTCGCGGGATGGGCTTTTCATATACACCATCGCCGAATTTTTTGGGCGCTCACGCCACGGCAATACAGCAGGCAATTCAACATTTCTAATAAATGGCGGAATAACGGGCGTGCTAATATTATACAGCGCGTTCACATAACGTGAGACAAGACTGCTCACCGACACATAACAATCAAAATGGCAATCGAGCAGCAAGAATGTACGGAAATCTTGAATATACATGATTTTTTTAGAGGGCAACCGTAACCCGAACAAGAAAGATGAGAAGGATGGATTCACCACCATCACATCATCTTCGTTAATCACCCGCTCCATTTCAGCGATGCTCATGGTGCGAATCGGCACGTCATAGGTAAATAAAGGCGCGCCCGCCTCATAAATATGCACATCAACCAGCTCATAGCCAAAATGCAGGTGCAGCAATCGGCCTATATGATAGGCCATATAAGCGCCGCCGGTCTGTATTAATGCGCCTGCAATATAGGCTTTGGGCATGAATCGCTCCTTTTTTAGTCTTGTCATTGCGAGGAGTGTCAGCTCCGCGGCAATCCATTTATACATCAATATGTTACAATACATAGATTGCTTCGCATTCGCTCGCAATGACGAGGAATACCAAGCCACCCTACCCCAAACCACCCCCGACTGTCATAAAAACTTCACAGTTCACCCTTTGTAAACCTTCTTCGTTTATGATACCGTTATCTTGTCTGGGGTACCAGATAAGTGCTTATGTGACGGACTCGTTCCTAGGGACATAAGTGTTTTAACTTTAAAGTAAGGGTATTTTTATGAAAACTTCTACTCAAAGCGTAAAAGCATATTGGCAAGCTAGCTTGCTCACTGTGCTTTCTGTATTTATCATGATGGCTCCTGAATTAGCATCTGCTGCTTCAGTAACAGGTCCTGCTGGCTTAGACAGCATGTTCTGTACGGTTGCTGGTTGGTTCTCGGGTTCAACGGGTAAAGGTCTTGCTACAATCGCGATCACTATCGTGGGCATTGGCGCACTCTTAGGTAAAGTATCTTGGGGTATGGCGATGATCGTAGGCGTTGGTGTTGCTATCGTATTCGGTGCAGCGTCAATCGTTGAAGCATTGGGCGTGAAAGCCTTAACAGGTGGTGGTGGTGGTTGTTCACCTGCTTAATTAATAGTGTTTACTATCTACTTACTGCCAAAAACCCCGCATGGAAACATGCGGGGTTTTGTTTTTTACTTGCTTGTTGTAGCGTTACATGCTACATATATAGTATATGATAAAAAGTTTTACCCATAAAGGGCTTGAAAAGTTTTTTAGGACGGATTCCGTCGCGGGAATTCAGGCAAAGCATGAAAAACGGCTGCGCTTGATCCTTACTTCGGTGGATGCGGCAAGCGAACTTAACGATTTAAGCGCAGCAACCTTTCGGCTGCACTCGCTGAAAGGGCAGAAGCAACATTTATGGTCAGTAACCGTCAATGGAAACTGGCGCGTGGTGTTTCGTTTCGAGGGCGGGGACGCGTATATTGTTGACTATTTAGA
>JAYTDB010000048.1:0-3504 GCA_043736135.1 Rickettsiales bacterium | reverse complement strand
CGTTTATTCGTGAGTTGAATAAGAGCTATCGCGGCAAGGATAAGCCGACCAATGTGCTGTCTTTTATCAATGATGATGAGCCGCTGGGCGATATTATTCTTGCCTATGAGACCATCGAACGCGAGGCGATTGAGCAAGAAAAAACCTTCCGCGACCATACGATTCATCTGATTATTCATGGTATTCTGCATTTGATGGGGCATGACCATGAAAACCCAAAAGATGCGACGAAGATGGAGAGAAAAGAAATTATCTTGTTGAAAAAGCTCGGGATTGCTAATCCATACAGCGAATAGCAAAAATAATAAAAAATAACCTTCCGTAAATAACCTTCCGTGACGTAAAGCCTTGTGAGATGTTATAAATATACGCTGTAATATCCTTGTGAAGCTGATGGAAGCTTGCTATAAAAACATCACTCATGAAAAACATGCCACAGACGAATATGGATGACCTAGATAGTTCTTCGCCCTTGCAAGCGATACGCGACTGGATAAAAAGCACGCTATCGCCGAAGCAAGAAAGCACACTCAAAGAGATGCTCGAAGAGGCGATTGAGGAGCATGAAGAAAATAGCGATGAACCGCTTGCGCCCGAAGAGCGTATTATTTTACATAATGTTTTATCATTCAGTGACGCAACCGTAAGCGACATCATGATTCCGCGCACCGATATTATTGCCGTGCCGTATGATGTATCGTTGGAAGCACTCAAAGCGCATATCATTGAACAACGTCATACACGCACACCTGTTTACCAAGAAACGTTGGATCATATCCTCGGCTTTTTGCATGTAAAAGATTTGCTGCCGATGATTGCCGAAGACAAACCCTATAACGTGAAGGCGCATATGCGTCAGTTGTTATATGTTCCACCATCGATGAAATTACTTGATTTGCTTGCCAAAATGCGCGCGGCGGGTAGCCATATGGCGATTGTGGTGGACGAGCATGGCGGCACGGACGGATTAGTGACCATGGAAGACGTGGTGGAAGAAATCGTGGGTGATATTCAAGATGAGCATGATGAAGATGAAACGCAATATGAGCGCATCGTGCAGGTGAATGATAAAACGGTAGATGTGAGCGCGCGTATGCGTATTGAGCATCTGGAAAAGCATCTCGGTCTTGTGCTGGTGAATGAAGATGAGGCGGGCGAGTTTGATACGGTAGCAGGGCTATTATTCTCGTTGCTGGGGCGCGTACCTGCTAAGGGTGAGATGGTGCCGCACGCTTGCGGCGTGCGGTTTGAAATTATGGAAGCGGATGCTCGCCGAATCCATAAAGTTCGCATTCATTTAGTTTAGTCATGGCACCCTTGCCAGCAAGCGGATGGCGCCGCAATGCAACCGCATTTGCGCTTGGTATTTGTGCCACTCTGACTCTGCCACCTTTTTATTTATTTCCTTTGGTGATTCCCGCTTACGGCGGGTTATTTTTGCTATTAAATGATGCGGCTACCAGATAGCGCGCACTTGCTGATGGCTTTTTCTGGGGCTGGGGATTTTACATGTCAGGGCTGTATTGGTTCTGCATCGCACTGATGACCGACCCCGATAAATTCGCGTGGCTCATTCCTTTTGCACTTTTTGCACTCACTGCCGTGATTGCTTTATTCAGTATGGTATTTGCGGGATTATTTTTTGTCATAAAAAAACGTCTTCCAATCCCTAATCCCCAATCCCTAATCCCCGTAATTCTTTTTGCCACCCTGTGGCTGCTCACTGAATTTGCGCGTGGGCATTTATTTACGGGCTTTCCTTGGAACTTGGCGGGCTACGCTTTTACCATTGCGGATGCGCCGTTGCAGCTTGCATCGGTGGTGGGTATTTATGGGCTGACGTTCATCACCGTATTATTTGCGGTAATGTGTGTGCTGGGTAAGCGCCATATCGCATTAGTCTGCGCGATAGTGATTTCAATAAGCGGGTGGGGGGCATATCGTCTGCAACAATTCCCAACTGAATATGTGAACGGTGTGAAATTACGTTTGGTGCAGGCGAATATTCAGCAGCATCATAAATGGGATCCTGAATTGCAAATGGCAGGACTGCGCGAACATGTCGCACTTACTCAGTCAACTGGCTTAGAGGGAATCACCCATGTGATTTGGCCTGAGACGGCAGTGCCATATGTGGTGCGTGAGAACAGCACATTGGGCAGGCGGTTGGGCGAGGTGTTGTTGCCAAACCAATATTTGTTGACGGGCGGATTGCGGATGGAGCCGCGCGGCGATGATGTTGATTTATATAATAGCCTGATGATGTTCGATAGCATGGGTGCGATGATTGGGCATTATGATAAGCACGGTCTGGTGCCATTTGGCGAGTTCTTGCCGTTTCGCTTCTTGATTCCCAAAGGCTGGCAAACGCCGGTGGGGGATCGCGATTTTGCGCGGGGTGCGGCGAATGTGACATTCGACTGGAAAGGATTGCCGCCGCTGACACCGCTTATTTGCTATGAGGTGATTTTTCCGCAATTGGCATTTGGCGGCGAGAAACATCCTGAAATGTTGCTTTCGGTAACGAACGATGCGTGGTTTGGCGAAAGCAGCGCGCCCTATCAGCATTTGGCGATGGCGCGGATGCGGGCAGTTGAACAGGGCGCGCCGATGGTTCGGGTGGCGAATACCGGAATTACCGCCGTTTTCGACAGTTATGGTCGAGAAATCAACCGCATACCATTAGGCGAGCAAGGCATATTAGATGTCGGGCTACCCAAAAAATCCCAAAATGATACAATTTTTCGCTTGATGTTCAATTGATAAGCGGCTTAATTAGGCAATTGATTATGCTTGCGATGCTTGACTATTGAGAATAGAATTGGTTTTATTCAGTT
Source organism: Rickettsiales bacterium (assembly GCA_043736135.1). Taxonomy (GTDB): domain Bacteria; phylum Pseudomonadota; class Alphaproteobacteria; order Rickettsiales; family SXRF01; genus JAYTDB01. The sequence continues at coordinate 667 of JAYTDB010000048.1, read as the reverse complement.
TTTCACTTGCAAGTTGTGTTGTTATTTTGCAAAACACCCTTAAAGTTAGTTTATATTAAAGTTTGAAATTTAAAATTATTATTGGATTATGACAAAATTAGATGTGGATGCATATATTGGAAAGCGCTTGAAACAACGTCGGACGATGTTGGGATACACGCAAGACGTGGTCGCAAAATCAGTCGGTGTGACGTTTCAGCAAGTGCAGAAATATGAAAAAGGCACGAACGCGATGAACGCGTCGCGTCTGCTCGATTTCTCTCGATTTATGAACGTCCCTGTATCGTATTTTTTTGAAGAATTAGAAGCCGAAGCTGTTGCCGATAAGAAATCACCATCAGGCATGGCGGAATCTGCTGATGCCTTTGATCATCAGGTTGGTCGCGTGTCTGACCGTGAATCACTAGAGATGATGAAGGCGTTCAAACGTATTGATGCTCAGCCTGTGCGTAAGCGGTTGTCCGATTTGGTACGCGCGATTGCGGACAATAAGACAATGCTTGACTAAAGGATTTTGAACGCTATGTTTGCGTTCATACAGTGGGGATTTGAGCTGCTTGCCACCACTTTAAACATAGGCCTAAGCGTCAAATGCGAGAAGCATGTGAGCAATCAAATCCCTTAATTTCACTGTCATCCCGAACGTAGCTGAGGGATCTTGTCTTTG
>JAYTDB010000047.1:0-2370 GCA_043736135.1 Rickettsiales bacterium | reverse complement strand
GTTCTGTTTTAATACAAAAACCCCTTATTTTTCTCTTTTTAATTTATAATAAAAATTATTTATGCAACCATAAAGAAATGTTGGAGCTTTTAAATCATTAAACAGCATGGTGCGAACAGCACAATATGCAAGGGATGTTTGATCAACCCAATATACATAGTTACTTCAAACACATGGTGACAGAAAACGCGCGACATAATAATCTAGCGCTTGCATGGTTAAAATGTGGCGAAGATGTTTTGTCCTACCACATTATGTATAAGTATAAAAAATGATTCACAGCTACGTTCTGGCAACCAACCCAGCATGGTATAAATATTCTCCTAGCACGCTTGCCACTGTCCATGCCGTTGCTTGGGCAATCGACAATGGCTTTGAGCTTTTTGACCATATGCACGGAGATTTTGAGTATAAAAATCGGCTATCGGATACGGTTCAGGGCTGCAAAGAATTCTTCTTCAGCCGCTCTGTACGAGGCTTCATCGGGCAAAATCTATTTATTTATAAGCGTGCGCTCAAGAATCGTATTAAAAAAGGCGATAAAACATTAAAGTCACATTTTTCTAGACTTCATGCGCGTTCCCATTAAAAAGACACTATGAAAAAAACAAATTTACATGGCCCTGACGAAAATGGGCATTTCGGCATTTTTGGTGGACGTTATGTCGCCGAAACGCTGATGCCGCTTATTCTGGAAGTTGAGAAAGCGTATTATACGGCGAAGGCTGACCCAAAATTCTGGGATGAATATAACTATTATATGAAGCATTATGTCGGCCGCGAAAGCCCGCTTTATTTTGCTTCTCGCCTGACGGAGCATCTCGGTGGTGCAAAAATTTATTTCAAGCGTGACGAGCTAAACCACACGGGCGCGCATAAAATCAACAACTGCATCGGCCAAGCGCTCATCGCAAAACGCTTAGGTCGCAAACGTATCATCGCCGAAACGGGCGCGGGTCAACATGGCGTCGCCACCGCCACCGTCTGCGCGTTATTTGGTTTGCAATGTATTATTTACATGGGCGCAAAAGACATCGAACGGCAAGCACCGAACGTGTTCCGCATGAAGTTACTCGGCGCAGAAGTGATTCCCGTGCAATCTGGCACGCGTACGCTCAAAGACGCGATGAACGAGGCATTACGCGATTGGGTGACCAATGTGCATGACACCTATTATCTCATCGGTACCGCCGCTGGCCCACATCCCTTCCCTGAAATGGTGCGTGATTTCCAACGCATTATCGGTGATGAAGTACGCACACAAATGCAGCTCGCCGAGGGTCGCCTGCCTGATTCATTGGTGGCTTCTATCGGCGGTGGCAGCAACGCGATTGGCTTATTCTATCCCTTCATCAATGATGCAACCGTGCGTCTCATCGGCGTGGAAGCGGCGGGGCATGGGCTTGAGACAGGCGAACATGCGGCGTCGCTCACCAAAGGTAAACCCGGCGTGCTCCACGGTTCGCGCACCTATTTATTACAAAGTGATGATGGGCAAATTCTCGATGCACATTCCATCTCTGCTGGGCTGGATTATCCGGGCATCGGCCCTGAGCATAGCTGGCTGCATGAAACAGGCCGCGCCGAATATGTGAGCATTACGGATGATGAAGCACTCGACGCATTCAAAACCGTCTCGACACTAGAAGGTATCTTGCCTGCGCTTGAGCCATCCCACGCGCTTGCTCACGTCATCAAATTCGCGCCAACACTGCCGAAAGATCATCTGATGGTGGTCAATCTCTGCGGGCGCGGCGACAAAGATATATTCACTGTAGCTGCCGCACTTGGGGTGAAACTATGAGCCGTATCCAAGCTGCATTCGCCCAAAAAAAGCCAGCGCTGATTCCTTTCATCATGGGCTTTGATGGCGGGCGTGAAACCACACTTGCCGTGCTCGATGCGCTGGTAGAAAACGGTGCGGACATCATTGAAATTGGTGTGCCGTTTTCGGATCCGATGGCGGATGGCCCCGTCATTCAAGCGGCTGGACTACGCGCACTGCAAGCAGGTGCAACACTTGCGGGCGTGCTCGATATCGTAAAAACATTCCGCACTCGGAATGATAAAACACCAATTATTCTCATGGGATATTACAATCCCATCTATCGCTTCGGTGCAGAAAATTTTGCCAAAGCCGCAAAAAATGCAGGCGTCGATGGGTTGATTATCGTCGATTTACCCCCCGAAGAAGAGCAAGAGCTGACGCCATACTTAAAACAAAATGCGCTGGATTTAATTCGCCTGATTGCGCCAACCAGCATTGGTGAACGCCTAAAAAAGCTCTGTGATTCTGCGAGTGGGTTTATTTATTATATCGCGGTGGCAGGCATCACAGGCGCGAAATCCGCCACACCCGAAGAACTGGAA
>JAYTDB010000046.1:0-2155 GCA_043736135.1 Rickettsiales bacterium | reverse complement strand
CCGATGCGTAGTTGATTGCTGGAAAGTTTAGGGTTTTCGCCCATTTGCAGGATAAAACTGGAAACGACAAATTTGCCCATACCATTGAGTCGCACAAAGCTTGCACGTTCCTTGATGGTATCAATTTGCAAATTATCGCTCAAAACGGCTATGCGCTCAGTTTTTTGCGGCCTTTAGCACGACGAGCATTGATAATGCGACGGCCACCGACGGTTGCCATACGCGCGCGGAAACCATGACGGCGGGCGCGAACGAGATTGCTAGGTTGAAAGGTTCTTTTCATGGCAGTATTCCTGAGTTTTTAGTGTAAGGGCGACATGTATATTGAATCGATAAGGCAAAGTCAAGCGCTGATAAGCATATTGGAAAAACGAATGGTTAGATATTGGATAATATGGTTTTTTCTTCCTCGAAACCAATCATTTCTTGGCTATTCCGTAATAGTTTGTTAATCACAGGCTGCTATGATGAGTTGAATAATTATTCCAAATATAAATCCCAAAAAGGATAAAACCCTTTGTCATCCGCCCGTTTTATCAACTTTATGTTATTCTTATTGCTGATAGTAGTGATGGCTGTCGGCGGCTTTTTTGCTTACGATGATCATCAAAAAATGTTGTCAGCAGAAATGGAAGCCAAACATCAGAGCGTTTCGCAGGGCTTTGCCAACACAATATGGAAACTGCATCGCGGCAAAATATTGCCTTTAGTCAATACGCCGCCTGCTGAATTGGCCGACAATATAGATGTTGCTGTTTTTGCGGAGGATGTGACTTCTTACTTTAAACAGATGCGAGTGGATACCGTTCAGCTTTATACGGCAAAAGGCCAGCTGCTCATGTCATTTACGGTGGGAAAAGACCAGAGCTCGCTTTCGGGCATGGACGCTTCTCAACTAAAACAGATGCTGGCAGGTAATAGATTGCAGACTGCTCTGATAGGTATGGACACGGCAAATACACTCTATCCTGTTTCTGGCCAAAATGGCGTAGAAGTTTGGGTGAGTGTGGCAAGTTCAATTGCCGATCAACAAATGGCATTTTTGATGTTGCTGGGCGGATCTGCTGCTGCGGTACTATTATCTGCCTTACTGATTATGCTGGTGAACTATTATAATACAAGACGCGCAGAGGTGATTATTTCACGTCAATATGAAGAAAACGCGGACTTGGTCGCGCAAGCTGCGCTCGCTAAAGAAGAGAACCAACAAAAATCACAATTTTTGGCTAATATTTCGCATGAATTACGTACACCGCTTAATGCGATTATTGGCTTTTCTGAAATTATTAAGAATGAATTTGTTCCTGGCCCAGGGCAGGGAAAATACACGAATTTTATCAATGATATTCATTCGGCTGGCACGCATTTGCTGAGCCTGATTAACGATATTCTTGATTTCTCGAAAGCAGAAGCGGGTAAGTTAGAATTAGAAGCCTCGGAAGTGAATGCGATTAAAATGGTGCAAAACTGTCTGCGTTTGGTGCAACCGCGTGCGGAATTGGGAGAGGTGATACTCGAAGATATGTTGCCAAAAGACCAGATGGTGATGTTGACCGATGGTAAAAAATTCAAACAAATATTGTTAAACCTCTTATCTAATGCCGTGAAATTTACGCCACCACAAGGGACGGTGCAGGTGACGGCATGGGTTGATATGCAAGAAGATATGTGCGTGTTTGAGGTCAAAGATAGCGGCATTGGCATTTCGCCGAAGGATATTTCCCGCGCCATGTCGCCGTTTGGGCAGGTGGATAACACGCTATCGCGCAAATATGAAGGAACAGGGCTTGGCTTGCCATTGACCAAGAAATTTGTTGGGATGATGGGCGGTAAATTTAGCATTGAAAGCGCTGTCAATGTTGGTACGACTGTTACATTCTCCTTGCCGCGAGAGCTGAAAGAGCGCGAAGGGATCATTGTAAAACAAGTTGCCTAATATGAGCACCCGCAAAACCATCTTTGATCTCAAAGCCGCTAAAGGCAAATCCCCACTTGTTGTACTCACTGCTTACACCACCCCGATGGCGAAGCTGCTCGACGCGCATGTGGACATATTGCTGGTGGGCGATTCGCTGGGCATGGTTTTTTATGGTTTTGAGAGCACACAGCCAGTCACACTGGAATTGATGATTGCACATGGTGCTGCTGTTGTTCG
>JAYTDB010000045.1:0-7992 GCA_043736135.1 Rickettsiales bacterium | reverse complement strand
TATACAATATGAATATCTAGGATATGCACGCCAGCAAACGGCTATTGTCATCACCGCGATAGGAAAAACCGCATGAATACATCAGTTGGAATGAGCCTTTGGGATGCAGATGTAACACTATCAGAATCAGCAAAGCAGCACCATAATGTAGAATCCATTACGTCTGTTTATAAAGATAACTCGCTGGATTTAACGCTATTCGTATCGTGTTATAATGAAGAAGATTATATCCACAATACGCTGGATACCATCCGCGAGGTGATGAGCACACTGACCATCAGCTATGAAGTCATTGCGATTGATGACGTATCAAAAGACAATACCGTATCGGTTGTGGAGGCCTATATCAAAGCTCACCCTGAGATGAATATTGTGCTGCGTAAAAACAAATATAACAAAGGCCTCGCGCAAAATTATTTTGATGCGGCGTTTTTGGGCAAAGGTAAATATTATCGCCTGATTTGCGGTGATAATTCCGAGCCGGTTTCCTCGATTCGCACCGTGCTTGAAAATATTGGGCAGGCGGATATTTTAGTACCATATTATGTGACCAGCGAAGGTAAAAGCTGGAAGCGAATGCTGATTTCCAATACATTCACCACCATCGTCAACACCATCACTGGCTATAAATTTCATTACTATAATGGGCTGGCGGTACATTTACGTTTCAATATCATGCGCTGGCATCCGAACACGCGTGGCTTTGGTTTCCAAGCAGATATTTTGTGTTTACTGCTCGACTTAGGCTTCACCTATAAAGAAGTTCCAATCACTATGATTGAAAAACGTGAAGGCAACTCAAATGCCCTCACACTTAAAAACCTCTTATCAGTCACTCATACCATCATTGATATTCTAATTCGGCGGGTTTCAAACCGCGTCTACAAGCGCAAATAGCACTCAATATGACGCATAAAAAATGGCTTTCATGGCTATTCAAATGCGCACTCACAGCGGGCGGATTTTATTTAGCACTACGCGGCGTAGACTGGGCAGACATCCAAACCGCTCTAGCCACGCAACAAACGCACTATCTCGCAATTTCCTTTGTGTGCTTATGCACACAAATTACCTTGGGGGGTATTCGCTGGTATATATTGCTACGTGTTTTTACCCCAGATAAACTGGATTTTTTTCGCACCATCCGCACCTATTTTTCTAGCGCATTTTTCGGCATTTTTATGCCAGGCACATTGGGAAGTGACACGTCTCGTATACTCATGTTACGCGCCCAAGGAAGCTCCACAACGTATATTATTGCCAGCGTGTTTTTTGACCGCATTTGCTCAATGATTTCCATTATTTTATTGGTGTTTTTATTTTTACCCCACACATTCACCTACTTGAAATGGGATACAGACTACGCCACGCGGATTTCTATCGCAGGGTTCGTTGCCGCCGCACTTGGTCTATGGATTTTGAATATTAGCGCCTCAAGATTAGCAGCACTTCCACAGCTTATAAAAATGCGTAAAATACTTCTACCAATGACGATATTATTTCAACATCCATTATCCATATGCACCGCTTTATTTTTTGGCATATGCGCACATATTGCTTATTGCCTCTGCATTTACATGCTCGCACTGAGCCTATCCATTTCGCTGTCTGTGACAGCCTGTTTAACGCTGATTCCATTTATTATGCTGCTTATTAGCCTGCCGATTTCTATCAATGGTTGGGGCGTGCGCGAAATGGGTATGACGGGTGCGCTGGCGCTGGCTGGCGTAAACGCTGCATCAGCGTTGCTCATTTCGGTACAAGTAGGATTACTCGGAACAGCCGCCTGTCTCCTTGGTGGAATTATTTATCTAACCAACAAAACACAATCTCGCTAGATAAATGCGCTGGCAATCGCCCAGATGCCAAATGCTCCAAGAAAAACACCCAAATATTTATTGATGGTCTCCGCGCGCTCAATCAGATTTGCAAAGCGCATGCGCGACACCACAAATGATAAAAATCCCCACCACATCATCGAGCCGCTAAATACACCTAACACAAAAATGAGCGCCTGCATTTTATCATCGCTTGCGACCATGCCAAGTCCTGCAAATAACGCCGCAAAACCAATGATAGTTGCAGGATTGCTAACGGTCAGCACAAAGCAACTGACACAGCTACTCGCCATGGTTTTTCCGCTCAAAATCACTTCTTTTGCGGGCTTAGCAAAAAAAGCGCGCAGCGCAATCAATATTAATATCACCCCACCGACCGTTCGCACAGCAGCCTGATGCTCGTTCATTGCATCCGCAACAATGGCAACGCCCAATACGGTCACTGCTGCATACAATGTGTCAGCAAACGCAGCGCCCATGCCGCTTGCAAGCCCCATCCACGCGCCCGATTGCAAGGTGCGGCGAATACACAACACCCCAACCGGCCCTATCGGTGCCGCCACGCAAATCCCCAGCAATATTCCTTTTAGAAAGAGCATTCTTAGCCTTTTTGAGTAGGCTTAACTGATGCTGGCGGTGCATGTTTGGAAGCCCCTGCGACCTCACCGGGTGCAACGCCGATGATATGACCATCAGCTGAAAGCACGCTTCGCAGCCCTTCGCGCAAGTCATCTATTGGAAGATATGTTGGTTTTTGAAGCCCCTTTCTTTCCAGAAGCCCCCTATCCGCAAATTCATCCATAATTTTATGATTAAGCAAAGGTATATAAGGTTTTTCTTCGGGCGCAAAATACATCTTATACAACACTTCTCGATTCGCGATTGGTAAACCAACCAAAGCCTTTCTTAGCGTGTCTTCCACGTCAGACATATATCTCTCCAATCTTTAAACTCTGCTTAATATTACGGCAACACCACATCGCTTAAAGCAAGCTGCGCTTTTAAATCCTGCATCAACGCATCCAGCCCTGCTGCATCCACACTTTCCGCGCGGGCAACCAGCATCGGTTGCGTGTTCGATGCGCGGAGCAACCACCAGCCTTGCTGGCGGTTCACACGCACACCATCGACATCCGAAAAATCTGCACCTTCAGCAACCAGTCGCGCCTTCACTTCGTCAATCACGATGAATTTACGCAAATCATCCGATTCAAAACGAATCTCTGGCGTGTTAATGCGCTGTGGCAAAGCTTTACGCATATCGGAGAGTTTTTTGCCAGAGCGCGATAAGATGCCTAACGTCCGCACGGCGGCATAAAGCGCATCATCAAAGCCATAATATTTATCTGCAAAGAAAATATGTCCGCTCATCTCACCGGCAACGGGTGCGCCCGTTTCCGCCATCTTCGATTTAATCAATGAATGCCCCGTTTTCCACATCAGCGGCACGCCGCCCAAACGTTTCACCTCTTCAAATAATGCACCTGATGCTTTCACATCCGCAATAATCGTCGCCCCTGGTTTTTCACGCAACACATCCGCCGCATATAACATCAACAGCTGATCGCCCCACAAGATTTCCCCTTCATCATCGACCACGCCGATGCGGTCACCATCACCATCAAAAGCAATGCCGATGTCGCATGATTGCGAGCGCACCGCATCAATCAATTGCACCAAATTCTTTGGCACCGTTGGGTCAGGATGATGCGCTGGAAATAATCCATCAATCACCTCATTCAGTAATATATGCTCACCCGCAAGCGTATCGCATAGACTCACCATCGCCTCGCCCGCAGCACCATTTCCCGCATCCCACGCGACCTTCAAATCACGCGTGCCATCATAGGCTGCCAATAATTTCGCAACATATTCATTAAACACCCTGTCATCCTGCGAGAAGCGAAGCTTCTGCGCAGGATCTTGTGCTATATGAATGGATCCTGCGCTACTGCTACTCAGTCCGCAGGATGACCTCAATGCCTGAATATCCGCGCCATAGAATGCTTTATTTTTCAGCACAAATTTAAGCCCGTTATGATCTGGCGGATTATGCGAACCCGTCACCATCACACCACCTGCGGCCTTCATCGAATACGCCGCGTAATACAACATCGGCGTTGGCCCAAGGCCTACATCGACCACATCCGCGCCACCATCCATCAGTCCTTTTTTCAGCGCGTCTGCGAGTAGCGGCGAACTCAAACGACCATCGCGACCAATACACACCAAGCCGCCTGCCCGCTTGGCGAAGGCTAAGCCGATTGCATAGACTTCAGCTTCGCCAAAATTGGTGCCAACGACACCACGAATATCATATTCACGAAAAATAGTAGGATCAAAGGTCATATCGTCTTGCTTTTCATCAATAAGGTGGTTGCGTCAATCATGCTGCTGATAGATGTCATCAGTTGATATACCATGTCAATATCCTGCGCGTGAAGCGGTGGACGGAACAAGGAATCTGGCTCAAATAAATTATGGCCATACGGTATCGTAATCAGCACTTTGTCATCAAAAAACGTCGCATGTACACATTGATTCAGCGCCTTTGCATCATCACGCACCACAGCTGGTACTGCGAGCGAATGCCGCGTTGATACCACACGGAATGAACCCGTTTGCAGCCATACTGCAAGGCGCGAACCTGCAAATGCCAACATGTCGGAAAGCGCATGGGTAGTGCGCCCCAGCATATAGGCAACTCTATCATCAAGGCTCAGCTCTTGGCGTTTCACGTTCCGTACCGCATCCGACAAGGTCAAAATCGCCCGTAACATAGCCGATGAGTTGATTTTTTCCGCCTCAGCCGCCTGCGTGGTGAATACTTCAAACCGTTGGCCATAGGCACTATCGGCAATCGCCACGCGCTTATAGTCACTATATTTGCTTGCTACATAATCCATTTTGATTGGACGGTCAGCAATCACCACGGTTTTACCCGAAAACTGACCATGTAGGGCTTTTGCATCATCGGTTTCAATAATCACCATTAGACCCGCAAAGGTTTCGATATAGGATTTATGCGAACGGGTAAGCAGGCGCGCTTCGGTGATGTCGACATGCATATTATGCATCCGCCCCTCAATATAATCTTCGCTCACAAATTCATCAAAATCTGGCATACAGGGTGCTGCATGAAATTTTTTGAGCGACAGTTTGCGGTCATTATGTAACTCAAACGTGCCGAAATAGCTGAGCAGCGCGTTAAATATCTCGCTTTTTAGCGACACGGTTTGGCTGGCAAAGCCATCCATACCAGGGATTTTTGCACCATATTGCACCTTGTAACTGCGGTAACGAAACAGCGGCAACACTGCAAAAGTGATGATGAGCAACACCATTAGCAAAACAGCCACCATATTCACCAGTGTGGCAAAAATTCCGCTAATAATGCTCGCCTCCTCGCTGTTCCACTGGGATAGATAATAAAAACAAAAAGGTAGCGAGACCAGTAAAATCAACGAAAGTACCAAGCGTTTTTTGAAGGCATTGAGAAAGACAAGACGCCGATCTTCAAACCGCTGGGCGATGGCTTTTGCGTGTTCTTTATAGCTCTCAGCATCAAATGCACGTTCGGTCATGGTACGCCTCAAAAGAATAATCAGATGGTTGAATAATCAGATGATTAAGCAGTTATTCCGATTTGTCCAACATTTCTTTGTCATTCCTGCCCCGTGTCGTAGCACGGGGTAAACTCCAGCAGGAATCCAGCCTTGTAAAAATGGATCCCGACTTGCGTCGGGATGACGATTACGCTAAACAGGAATAATGGAAGTCACCGAAGTAATGGATATTTGCCGAGATGGCATTTACGTGCTGATATTAATAGCGGCACCCGCGATGATTGCGTCGCTTATTGTCGGCCTGATTGTATCGCTGTTCCAAGCGCTCACGCAAATCCAAGAACAAACCCTCACCTTCGTCCCCAAAGTACTATCTATGCTCTTGGTGCTGTCACTGACCATGTCATATACGTTTGAACATCTACAAGCCTATTCGCATCGACTGACCGAACGCATCGTCAATATTCAGTAATATCGCCATGACCTTGAATAATTTTCTTGTCACTGAAATATTCACATTCATGTTGGTATTCTGCCGCCTTGGTGCCGCGTGTATGATGATGCCTGGCTTTGGCGAAAGCTATATCAGCCCACGCGTGCGCCTTCTATTCGCGATTATGCTGACATTGGTAATGGCGCCGACCATGAAACATTTTCCTGCACCGCCCGCCACCATCCCTGCACTGGCCATCTTGATTATGGCGGAGATTCTCATCGGTATTTTTATTGGTACAACTGCCCGATTATTACTTTCCGCTGTTAGCGTTGCTGGCACCATCATCGCCTTCCAATCCAGCCTTGCCTCCGCCGTCGTGCCCGACGTAACGGGTTCTGGCGGCCAATCAACGGCAGTCAGCAACCTGCTATCCATCACGGCGATGGTGTTGCTATTCTCACTTAATTTGCATCACATGCTCTTAGGTGCATTGCACGATAGCTATTCTATTTTCCCCGCAGGGGCTTTTCCCATCGTCGCCGACATGTCGGAGACCATCACCAAAACCATCGGCGAATCGTTTAACATGGCGGTACGCCTTTCCGCTCCGCATATTGTTTTGGGATTGGTTATCAACCTTGCCGCGGGCGTTATCGGGCGGCTGATGCCTACGTTTCAAGTATTCTTCATCATGACCGCGCCCAACCTATTGCTCAGCTTCATGTTGCTATTGCTTGCTTTCAACAGCATCATGCTATGGTATATGGATTACTTTAAAGATGGCATCTCACGCTTCGTAGGAAATTAGCATGGCTGACGAAGACCAAGAGAGTAAAACCGAGGAACCTACCTCGAAGAAACTCCAAGAAGCATTTGAGAAAGGTAATATTCCCTTTTCGCGTGAGATTGGCAGCTTCATGATGTTGCTGCTGCTGGCCATGCTTGTTGCCTCTTACGCGCCCGATATTCTGCGTAACACCCGTGATATGCTGTCTAAACTCATCACCGACCCCGATGAAATTCCCGCCGATCGCAAAGGCATCAGCACCCTACTCAGCCGCTTGGCTTTTGGCTCCGTCGGCATACTCGTCATGCCGCTTTTAGGTTCAGTGGTTGTCGCCATCGCCAGCAGCGTGTTGCAAAACGGGCTAATCATCTCTGCCGAATCCATCAAACCCAAGCTCAGCAAAATATCACCGATGGCAGGGTTTGGCCGTATTTTCTCCATGCGTACCGTCGTTGAGTTTATCAAAAATATCACTAAAATTACTATCGTCAGTGTGGTTGCGTATAATGCTATCTATCCACAACTCACCAGCATCAAAAACCTGCCGAGTAAAAGCGTAGAGGATTTGCTGTTGTTTTTGGCCATGCTCGCCACAAAGCTTATGGTCGGCATCGCCATCGCCATGTTTTTTATTGCCCTATTCGATTTGGTTTACCAGCGCGTTAAGCACACCAAAGAATTGCGCATGACCAAGCAGGAAATTAAAGACGAATATAAGCAAAGCGAGGGTGACCCGATGATTAAAGGGCGCTTGCGCCAATTGCGGATGGAAAAAGCCAAGCAGCGGATGATGCAAGAAGTGCCAAAATCTGACGTAATTATCACCAACCCAACCCATTTTGCCATCGCGCTGACCTACAGCATTGGCGGCAAATCAAAAGCGCCCGTTGTCGTTGCCAAGGGTAAAGATTTAATCGCGCTTCGAATTCGTGAAATTGCCGAGGAGCATAATATCCCCATCGTGCAAAACCCGCCACTGGCGCGGGCTTTATTTGACTCAACCGATATTGATGAGGAAATTCCGCTGGCGCATTACGAGGCCGTCGCCAAAATTATTTCCTACGTTTACAGCCTCAAAGGCAAGCGATTATAGAATAGCCATCAGCTCTATAAAAAAAATCTTGTACTTTTGGGACAGTTTACCTACAACATATAGTAGTGATTTTTTTTAAAACCTGTTCATAACCTCGCTAGGCTGAGATAAAAAGCACGGTTTTTGAGAACCGCAACGTAAATATACATTTGGTACATGCGTAGCGGAAGCGTAGAAAACAAAGCGTTTATCCAGCATAGTAAAGATTATGAACAGGTTTTGGTATGGGGTTTTATGAGTATACGTTATAGCGATATGAGTTTGGAAACCAG
>JAYTDB010000044.1:0-9399 GCA_043736135.1 Rickettsiales bacterium | reverse complement strand
GGTTCATCCGTCACCACCACGATGCAGCGGCTGGCGATGGAGGCAAGATGTTGCACATTTTGATCAATGCCTGCGCCCAAATCAATAAACACATGGTCGTAGCTATGGCGCAGTTCAAGTAGCGATTCCCCGAGCGGTATCAGCTTGTCGCTCGCAAGACTTGCCAGCGACGTCGAGCCAGAACGTCCAGCGAGAATATCAAAACGCCCTTCAGCATAATGTGTAATCGCATCTTTCAGCGCGTGTTTACCCGCGATGACACCGTTTAAATCATGTGTGGGTGTCAGCCCTAATTGCACGTCAACATTTGCCAGACCAATATCGCCATCAAACAACAGCACATGACGGCCTGAACGTGCGCACAGATGCGCGAGGGTAACCGAAAGCCACGTCTTGCCGACGCCGCCTTTACCCGATGCAATTGCGATAATATTATTTTTCATAGTCATAACTTATACTTACACGGTTTGAGTTGAATGAAAAAGCGGCGGTTTTTGTTTCGGCGATTTGCTGGCGGGTTGTTGTACCATCGGTGCAATCAATAATTGTGCCAACATGGCGGGGCTGAACGGCTCTAATCCTTCGGTCACGCTGGCGCTGCTGCTATTCAAGTAAAGCGCAAGCTTATGCGCAGATGCCACTGAAATCATGCTGCCAAAACGTCGCGCGCTATCAGTGCGGGTGGCAATCATGCGGTGAATTGGCATTTGCATAAATGCTTCGGCGATGTCGATAGCTTCGCCGCTATCCATGCCCGATGCCATCACCAGCACAGGCTCTATGCCCGTTAAATTTGCAAGGGCGGCGAGTTCGTCCATCGCTGATTCATCATAGGCATTGCAGCCCGCCGTATCAACAATCACAGGCGTATTTTTATTGATGTTCTTCAGCTCATTTTGCAATTCACGCGGTGTTTCGCAGAGGATGATATCAATGCCTAAAATATCGGTGAAGGCTTTCAGCTGCTCAACACCGCCCGCGCGGGTGGTGTCGGTGGTAATCACGACAGGCGTGGTGTTGGCGAGCGCATAGGCGGTTGCCAGCTTGGCGGCGGTGAGTGTCTTGCCGATACCCGGTGTACCCACCAGTATGATGCGCTCGGCATGTGAAATCGGTTTTGCAAAAGCAAAATATTGCGCGGCGATATGCTCCAGCGCTAGTTTCAAGAAATGTTTGCTTTCATCGGCAATGTTCAAGCGGCTGCGAGCGAGGATATGCGCGGTGGCGGCCTCGGTCAGCGTTGCCGTCATCTTGGCGAGGAAATGTTCAGGGATGCCGTGGAAGCGCAAACAATTTTGCACATCAAAACGCAATTGATGCGAGGTGACGTCTTGGCGCGTGGGTGCAGCAGGCTGTACAGCCAGTGGCTTTTTTACAAGCGGTGAAGTTTTTTGCTCCATCGCATCTTCGTCAATCGCGGCAGTGACGGTGATGCCGCCAGACTGTTCTTTGCTGGATAAAATAATTGCATCATCACCCAAAGCGGCTTTGATTTGCTTGAGTGCTTCAGGCATGGAGCTTGCGGTGAATGTGCGAAGCCTCATAATTGACCCAAGGTTTTAATGCGTGCTTTCGGGTGAATTTCGTTTTGCGACATCACCACGGTGGATGAGCGGAATCGTTCAATAATCGAGCGCACATACGGGCGAACGGCAGGGCTGGTGAGTAATACCGGAACCTCGCCTTGCATAGCAATTTTGTCATAGGTCGTGCGTACATTGGTGATGAACTCTTGAATACGGCTTGGTGGCAGCGATAGGCCTGCGGCATCGGCATTGCCGGTAATCGCTTCGATGAAAGTTTGTTCCCAGCCTGGCGACATGGCAACGATAGGGATATAGCCCGCCTCATTCGTATTCGCATGGCTGATCTGGCGGGCGAGGCGGGTGCGTACATGTTCCGAAATCATCGCGATATTCTGCGTAGTACGCGCGGCTTCGGCAATCGCTTCGACAATGGTTGGCAGGTCACGAATAGATACCATCTCGCGCAGCAAGTTTTGCAGCACACGTTGCACGCCGCTGACGCTGAGCAATGTAGGAATCGTCTCAGTAATCATTTTTTGTTGCTCTTTGCCCAAATCATCAAGCAGCTTTTGCGTCTCAGAGTAAGAGAGCAATTCAGCCATATTATCTTTGATGATTTCCGTTAAATGGGTGGTGATAACGGTTGGTGGATCCACCACTGTGTAGTTGCGGAATAAGGCCTCCTCGCGGTGCGATTCCGCAATCCACATTGCAGGTAGCCCGAAGGTTGGCTCTACAGTCTCTTCACCTGGCAGAGTGATTTTTGCACCAGACGGATTCATCACCAACAACATGTCAGGGCGAATATCGCCGCGCGCGGCTTCAATTTCTTTCACTTTGACGCAGTAAGTGTTCGGCGGCAATTGCATGTTATCTTGAATCCGCACGGAGGGAATCACGAAGCCCAGCTCACGCGCAATTTGGCGGCGCAATGCCTTGATTTGCTCGGTCAAGCGGTGACCTTTTTGGTAATTTATCAGCGGCAATAAGCCGTAGCCCAGCTCTAAGCGCAGCATGTCGATTTGTAAGAAGTCACTTGGTTGTTCTTCTAATGGTTTGCCGTCCGCACCGACGGGAGCACCCGCTGGGCCTTCAAGTTTCTTTGCCTCTTCTGCGGTTTTTTGTACCAGTACTGCTTTGGTTTTTTGCATGCGATAAGCCAAATAACCAGTCACACTTGCCATGAATAAAAACGGTGGCATTGGAATGCCGGGGAGCAGTGCCATCATGATTAAAAACCCTGATGTGATGCCAAGCGCCGCCGGATGTCCTGTCAACTGGCTGAGAACCGCTTTATCTGCCGATCCTGATACACCTGATTTCGTCACCAAAATACCAGCCGCAGTGGATATGACAATCGCCGGCACTTGCGACACCAAACCGTCACCCACAGTCAGGTAAGTATAGGTATGGAATGCTTCTGCGAAGGATAAATCTTTTTGCACCATGCCGATGATGATGCCGGCGATGAAGTTGATGAAGGTAATCATCAAGCCCGCAATCGCGTCACCGCGCACGAACTTGCTCGCACCGTCCATCGAACCGAAGAAATTACTTTCATCTTCTAGCTCTTTGCGGCGGGCTTTTGCCACATCTTCATTAATCAGGCCTGCGGATAAATCGGCGTCAATTGCCATTTGTTTTCCGGGCATCGCATCTAATGAGAAGCGCGCAGAAACCTCGGCGATACGACCAGAACCCTTGGTGATAACCACGAAGTTGATGATGGTGAGAATGCCGAAAATAATTAAACCGATGATTACTTCGCCGCCCATAACAAAGCTTCCGAATGCTTCAATAACATGTCCAGCTGCGTTTGTTCCTTCATGTCCGTGCGACAAAATCAGGCGGGTGGAGGCTATGTTGAGCGCAAGCCGCAACATGGTCACAATCAGCAAAATAGTAGGGAAAGAGCTGAGTTGAAGTGGCTTTTCTACAAACATCACTGTCATCAAAACCAGCACAGAGCTGGTCAGTGAAATCACCAGCATCGCATCAAGCAACATCGGTGGTAGCGGCAGAATCAGCACCACTAAAATAGCAATAATCGCGATAGCAAAGTAAATATCTTTACGCTTGAGCATCAAGCGCATTTGCCCGCCAAAGCCTAGATTCGCTGTATTGGTGGCGGCATCAGCCATAATTATTCGCTTCCGCTAGGTGGCGGTGCAACGGGTAAGCCTTGCTCACTATATTGTTTAATTTTATTGCGTAACGTGCGGATGGAAATACCTAAGATATTTGCGGCGTGTGTGCGGTTGCCCAAGCAATGATCGAGCGTGCCTAAAATCATCTCCTGCTCAACGCTCTCAACGGTTCTGCCCACCAAGTGATTGGACGCAGCTTGTTGCGGGTTAGCAGCAGGCGTTGCTAGAGTTGGAGCAGCAGCTTCTTGTCCGCCTTGTAATAAAATCGCATCTGGCTCGATGGTCTCACCAAAAGCCAGCAGCACCGTGCGGTGCATGGTATTTTCCAACTCACGAACGTTACCTGGCCAGCGGTAACCCTTCATTTTTGTGAGTGCCGCTTCGGACAATTTACGCACGGCGATGCCGTTTGCTTTTGAATATTTCTCAATGAAATATTTCGCCAGCGGTTCAATGTCATCAAGGCGATCACGCAAAGAAGGCATGTTAAGGGTAATCACGTTCAGGCGGAAATATAAATCTTCGCGGAAATTTCCTTTTTTGACTTCATCTTGCATATTACGATTACTGGTCGCCAGCACGCGGATATTGACCTTCACTGGCTTGCTGCCGCCAATTCTATCGACTTCACGCTCTTGCAGCACGCGTAGCAGTTTGGCTTGTAGGCGCATATCCATCTCGGAAATTTCATCGAGTAAAATCGTGCCACCATCTGCTTCTTCAAATTTGCCGATGCGGCGAGCATTTGCCCCCGTAAACGCACCTTTTTCATAACCAAAAAGCTCTGATTCCAGTAGGTTTTCAGGTATCGCTGCACAGTTCACCGAAATCATCGGATGGTTGGCGCGTTTGCTTTTCTTGTGAATATGGCGCGAGACCACTTCTTTGCCCGTACCCGATTCGCCTGTAATCAGTATGCTCGCATCTGATGGGGCGATTTGTTCAGCCATGGCAATCACTTTTCCCATGGTTTCTGAGGCATAGATGAAGGATTGCGCTTCTTCAGTAATTGCCTCCAATACCGCAGCAATCAGTTCTTCATCGGGCGGCAGCGGCAAATATTCTTTTGCACCCGAACGGATGGCTTTTACGGCAGCGTCTTTATTAGTTTCAATGCCGCAAGCAATAACGGGTAAATTAAAGCGCTCGCGCATCAGCATGGTGACCAATTTTTCAATATCTTCGCGCACTTCAATCATAATTAAATCAGCACCCTGACCGCCGCGCAGCAGCGTCATCGCCGTTTCAATATCGATTACATGTGACACTTTGGCGCCGCGCGAACGTGCAATCGCACTTGCGGTTCCAATTTGTCCATAAAGTTCGCCAATGATTAGTAATCTCATTGCTGTTTATCCGCTTTGATAATTTCTGTCATGGTAACGCCGATACGATCTTCAACAACAACTACTTCGCCGCGTGCAACCAAGCGATTATTCACAAAAATATCGATGGCTTCACCCACTTTTTTGTCGAGTTCAATCACCGCGCCACGTCCCAGCTTTAAAAGTTGATTCACTTGCATGCTGGTTTTACCCAGAACAACGGTCACTTGAACCGGTATATCATACACGGTTTCCAAGCTCAAATTGTCTTGTGCCGCGCTGTCCATTAGGCTTTGGCTAAAATCATCCGCCATGGTTATTCTCCTTCGGCTGGTTGTGGTGGGTTAGATAATGCTTCATTTGACTGATCTTGCAAGACATCTGTGAGGGCATCTGCATCGCGCACATTGGACGCGACCATTGATTCAATGATGGTATCCACTTGTTTCCAGAGCGAATCGGTATCGCGAACCAATGCGCCATTCTTCCATTCAATGCGGCAATTTTCTGGTGTGATGGCGCTGTCGGGATGTATGGTGATTTTGCCATTTCCTTTTTTTGAAGGGGGCAAAGCGTCGATTTTTCCTCGTAACGTATCCGCCAAGCTTTCATGTACAATTATTGTCAATTCTGGCTCGTGGTGCATGGTTTCCATGCAGCGCAGGGCGATATCTTCAATCACCGCATAGGCTTTTTCTTCCAGCGCGCAGCCAGCCACTTTGCGGGCAATCGCATTTGCCAATTCTGGCACTTGTTGACCAGCGAGTTTAAGCATCTCGCGGTAGGTTTCAAATAGAGCAGGGAGATGCGCGATGAATCGCTCAGTCGTTTGCGTCAGTAGCGCATCGACTTCTGCTTGTTGTGTGTGGGCAAATTTTTTGCCTTCTTCAATGCCGTCTAAAAATCCGCGTTGATAGCCATCACGTTCGGCGGACTTTACATCATTTTCAGAAAAAATTGGGGGAGGAGGTGGCGGGGGGGCAGCCACCTCCTTCTTTCTGCTTTGTGGCAGAAATGCTTTTGGCTGCACGGCGTCTAAAATTGCGCCTTCTGCTACACCAAATTCTTTAAAACTAAAGGGAGCAATGGTCATACTAATAAATCATCTGTTCTTCGCCTGTTTCTTCGGCGATAATAATTTCACCCTTAGCGGCTAATTCTTTTGCCATGGCGACGATATAGGTCTGTGCTTCATCCACATCTTTAATACGTACCGGCCCAAGCGATTGCATATCTTCTTGTAGCAACTTTGATGCGCGTTCCGACATGCCTGAGATAAACAGCTTTTTGATGGTTTCTGATGCGCCCTTGAGCGCAATAGTGAGCTTTTGCTTGTCCAGACCACGCATAAGCATTTGGATGCCATTTGAGTCGATTTTCTTCAAATCTTCAAATGTGAACATCAATGCGCGCACGCGCTCTGCCGATTCAATACTGCGCTCTTCCAGCTTGCCGAGGAATTTACTTTCGGTGCTCCGATCAAAATTGTTGAAGATTTCAGCGAGCATTTCATGGCTATCACGCGTTTGACGTTTTGCAAGGTTGCTCATGAATTCCATGCGAAGGGTTTTTTCAATTCCCTCCATCACTTCTTTTTTAACCGCTTCCATCGAAATCATTCGCATCATTACTTCCATCGATAATTCTTCAGGAAGATTGCTGATGACGCGTGCCGCGTGTTCTGGGCGAATTTTGGTCAGCACCACAGCGATGGTTTGCGGATACTCATTTTTCAAGAAGTTGGCGAGTACTTCTTCATTTACGTTGCCGAGTTTATCCCATGTGGTGCGACCAGCAGGGCCTCGAATTTCTTCCATAATGGAATCAACCTTGCCTTTGCCTAAAGCCTTTACCAATAAGCGTTCGGTTGAATCATAATTGCCCACCAATGCGCCCGATGCAGATACTTGATCGGCAAATTCGTGAAATAATTTTTCAGCCGTATCGGCAGGAACTTGTCCAAGGCTGGACATGATGCTCGAGATTTCCCGAATCTCATCATCTTCCATCATTGAAAACATTTTAACGGCAGATTCTTCACCCAACGCCATCAAGAAGATGGCGGCTTTGTGCATACCGCTTACTTTTTTATCACCACCCTTTTTTTCAGGAGCTGCCATAGGATTAACCTGCTTTCTGGTTTAGCCAACCACGAATAACACCCATCGTTTCTTCTGGATATTTATCAACGATCTCGCTGACTTTTCGCATAGAAGATGATCTCATGCCGCCCTTAATATTGGCCACGTCAATCATTGAATCACTGTTGTCATCTCCCATCAGCTCATCGCCAGAACTGCTGCTACTAATTCGCGCCATGGTGCCGTTATTTTCAAGTGCTGCCAGCTCGTTTGCACGATCGGCTGTTACTTGTGCACCTTTCATGATTTGTTGAACTGCAGGACGAATAACCAATAGGATTGCAAGGATTGCCACACCACCAATAATCAATGTTTGGAAGATACCTTGGAACTCTACACGGAATTTCTCAAAGAATGATTCTTCTGAAAGCTGGAATGACTCTTGAGTAAAGCGCATGTTGACGATTTCCACCTTGTCACCACGTTTTTCATCAAAGCCAATCGATGAATTCACCAATGCTTTGATTTTTGCGATCTCATCGTCTGTGCGTGGGTTGTATTTTTGCTCACCGTTTGCATCTTGGTAAGTGCCGTCTACTAATACAGCAACGCTGATTTTGCTAACTTTTCCACCATCACTAATGAGGTTTTGGGTGGTTTTTGAGATTTCAAAATTTGTCGTTTCATCTGTGTGATCCGTCACACGTTTGCTATTATCACCACCACCTGCTTTTGCTTCATTTTGTGGCAGGTTGTTATCCGCACTCACCGTGCCAGAATTAGCATTTTCTTGCGCATTTTCTTTTTGGCTATTGCTTTGTACTGAACGCGCAACCTGACCGTCTGGATCAAATTTCTCACTATTCGTCACACTGCGATCAAAGTTGATATCCGCATGAACGGTTACACGAACTTTGCCAGCACCGATAACTTTTTCAAGTAAGTTTTCCAACGTGGTTTGCACGTGTGTTTCATAGGTCGTGCGATATTCCATCATGTTATCAGCAGCCACTTCGCTGCTGTCAGAGCCACCACGAGCCAGCAAGCGGCCGTTGCCATCCACCACGGTCACCATTGATGCTTCTAAGCCTGGTACGGCAGATGCTATCAAATGCGTAATGGATTTAACTTCTGATCGTTCAACATCTTTGCCGCCGCGCATACGGATAGTAACTGATGCACTCGGTTTTTCTTTTTCACGTGTAAATACTTCGCGTTTAGGCATAACTAAATGCACGCGGGCAGATTCCATACCGGCAAGGGCAGAGATAGTGCGTGATAATTCACCCTCTAATGCGCGCATCATGTTCACGTTCATCACAAAGTTTGAGCTGCCAAAGCTTTCTGCTTTATCAAAAATCTCATAACCAACGATAGAACCCGTTGCTGGTAACCCTTGACCAGCCAACGTCATGCGTGTCCGCAATACGCGGTCGCTAGGGATGGATATAACTGAACCATTCGCAGTTAATTGGTAAGGAGTGCCCGATGCTTCGAGCTCAGCAATAATTTTGTTGCTATCGCTCAGTGATAGATCGCTATATAAAGGCGCCATCTGAGAAATAGAGGTGCGGAAGCCCAGCATTAAGAATACAGCTAGCATCACGATGCCGGCGGCGGCAAGAATCCCTACTTTAGCGCCACCCATTTGTTTGATGTTATCTGTAAGTGTGCTCATAAGTCGCCCCTGTTAGTCTTTTTGTTTTGATCTTATGTCTCTAGCATCATCCGATAAGCACAGAATATGCCAAAAACATTGATAATTCGTTAAAGGCAGGAATTTTTTTCCTACCACATAAGAAAGCCATAAATATTTTGTAAAAACAAGAGGCTGGATTCACTTTGCTGTGGATAAGGTGAGATTTCTTGTGGGTAAAATGTGCATAAGTTTGTTTTTTTATATGCGATAGGCAAATATATCCTAGCTTTTATTGGTGTATAGATTCGCGATACAAAAAAAGGCCTCCGAGGTGGAGGCCTTATTTTTTTGAAAGTCTACGAATAGACTTCCTCCAAGTCACCTAATTAGAGGCGGATTGGAGTTACTTTTTTAGCAGCAACTGCTTTAGAAGCGAGGCTGATGCCCACTTTTTTCTTAGCAGCAGGTTTTTTAGCAGCTACTTTTTTAGGAGCGGCTTTTTTCACTGCTTTTTTAGCAACAACTTTTTTCACTGCTTTTTTAGGAGCCGCTTTTTTAGCAACTACTTTTTTAGCAGCAGGTTTAGTCGCCTTTTTAGGGGCAACTTTTTTTACGGCTTTTTTAGGAGCGGGCTTTGCAGCTTTTTTAGCTACAGCCTTTTTTGCAGCAGGTTTAGCAGCT
>JAYTDB010000043.1:0-2210 GCA_043736135.1 Rickettsiales bacterium | reverse complement strand
TTATATTTAAAGGGACACCATAACTAGCGATTTTTAACGCTAATGCAAGCATAAAAGTCAAAAAAATGCACGCCTCATCGTTTTAATAGTTGAAATTGTCTGAATAAATGTTAATAATCCCTATCTCACAAAGCCCCAAAGGGCTATAGTATATATATAGACAGGACACACATGAAAACAGCGCTCATTTTCCCAGGTCAAGGTTCACAAACAGTCGGTATGGGCAAAGCCCTTTATGATAATTTCGCCGTAGCCCGCGAAGTGTTTGACGAGGTGGATGCGGCTTTATCGGAAAAATTGTCGGATGTGGTGTTTGCTGGCCCCCAAGAAATTCTGACGCTGACGGAAAATGCGCAACCTGCGATTATGGCAACCTCGATGGCCGCTTTGCGTGTGCTGCAAGCTGAGGCTGGCTTTGATATTGCCACGCAAGCGTCTTATGTGGCGGGTCATTCACTCGGTGAATATTCGGCGTTGTGCGCGGCGGGTTCTATTAGTCTTACCGAAACAGCGCGCCTGCTTCGCGTGCGTGGCCGCTCGATGCAACAAGCGGTGCCGATTGGCAAAGGTGCGATGGCAGCATTGTTGGGTGTGGATTATGAACAAGCGGCCGTGTTTGCTAAAGAGGCGGCACAAGGTGAAATCTGCTCGGTTGCGAATGATAACGCGGCGGGCCAAGTGGTGATTTCGGGTACGCGCGCAGCAGTAGAGCGCGCGATGGAGATTGCCAAAGCCAATGGTGTAAAACGTGCGGTGATGCTTGATGTGTCGGCACCGTTTCATTGTGATTTGATGGCGCCAGCGGCAGGAGTAATGCATCAAGCGCTCGGTGCGGCGACGATCAATGCGCCTATCGTACCACTGGTTGCCAACGTGACGGCAGCGGAAGTGACCGACCCTGAGACGATTCGTCAATTGCTCGTTGACCAAGTGACCGGCATGGTGCGTTGGAGAGAGATTCAAACCTATTTGGCGGCGCAAGGTGTGCAGCGCGTGATTGAAATCGGCGCGGGCAAAGTGCTGACGGGCCTTGCTAAACGCATCACCCCGGATGTCGCCACCGTCAATATCGGCACCCCAGAAGATATGCAGGCTTTTGTAAGGGTGGAGTAGAGAGTTATGGCTAAGCTGAATTATGATGATGTGCTGGAAGATGCGCTGGGTTCTGTGGAAGCTGTAACAAAGAAACACGTTCTAAAACTTATCCCTCATTTTGAGAAGATAGAAGCTCAGGATGGTTCTGATATTCTATCTCATGTGCGTGAGCTTAATAAAGCCATGCAGCAATATGGAGCGAGAATGGTTCACAAGAAAATTTCATGGAATAACACGCTGGATGCAGAGGCGTTTGATGCCAAAACCGCTGAATATAAAAATAAAGCGGATGCGGCGTTAGAGCGATTGGGTGCCCAGAGCACGGTCATCGGAGAGTTTTCCCGTGATATTAATAAGATTATTGATCAGCAAATTGAAAAGCACCAAGGATTTGGGCCTCTTTAGTATATTGCCTTAGATGGCGATCTCTTCCATTAAATTGCTTGATTTTGTCTGCGCCACCTTCGATAAAGCTTCCATAACATTATTATGGAGCAAACCATGTTTTCATTAGCAGGCAAAAAAGTTTTAATTACGGGTGCGACCGGCGGTATCGGCGGCGCGGTAGCAAAACAATTTAAAGATGCGGGCGCGATACTCGCTATTTCCGGTTCGCGTCAGGAGAAGCTGGATGCGCTTGCTGCTGAACTCGGCGAAGGCGTGATTCCGATTGCGTGCAATCTGTCTGATTTACCTTCGGTGGATGAACTCATCAAAACCGCGGAAGAAAAATTGTGCGGTCTCGATGTGTTGGTGTGCAACGCGGGTGTGACCAAAGATAATTTAGCACTACGCATGAAAGATGATGAATGGCAATCGGTGATTGAAGCGCGCTTTTTGTTCATCGTTCAGTGCGTCTGTCATTGCGGTCGCAATAAATCCGGGTGCGATGCAGTTCACGGTAATCCCGCGTGACGCCATCTCATGCGCCAATGATTTTGCCATCGCAGTGAGGCCACCTTTACTCGCGCAATAATTCGCCTGTCCTAGGTTACCGCTATGTGCGACCACCGAAGTTACAAAAATAATGCGACCCATACGGCGTTTCATCATACCCTTCATCGCGCCGCGCGCAAGGCGGAAGCTAGCGGTGAGATTCACATCAATCACCGATT
>JAYTDB010000042.1:0-1688 GCA_043736135.1 Rickettsiales bacterium | reverse complement strand
TGATTAATCATGGCAGACCCGCTACACGGCATCACCCTGCAAGCGATTGTAGAAAAGCTGGTTGAGCAGCATGGCTGGGAATCGCTTGGCCAGCAAATCAATCTCCGTTGTTTTACGCATGATCCGAGCATTAAATCCAGCCTGACATTCCTACGCAAAACGCCATGGGCGCGGGCGAGGGTGGAAGAGCTTTTTGTGCTTGGTTTAGCTGCAACTAATCAGTAGAATCTTTTACGTTATTTTATTTTAGGAGAAGAGCATGAGCGATATTAAACGGATTGAAGCGGGTGCGCGGATGAGTGCGGCGGTGATTCACGGCGGCAAAGTGTATTTGGCGGGATATGTGGCGGATGCGGCAGCGGGGCAATCGGTTTACGCGCAAACGAAAGATATTTTGCAGCAAATTGACGGCACGTTGCGTGAAGCGGGAACCGACAAAACACGCATTTTAAAAGCGAATATTTATCTAACAGATATTTCAACTTTTGCCGATATGAATAAGGCGTGGGACGAATGGGCAGTAGCAGGAAAAACGCCAGCGCGTGCCACGATTGAGGCGAAGCTGGCATCCCCTGATTATGCGGTAGAAATCATGGTTGAGGCGGCTGCATAATTTTTAGCTAGGAGTTGCCGTGAATAAATTACCGCAGATTACATTTGCTTTTTGGGTGATGAAAATTTGCGCGACAACGCTGGGTGAAACGGCAGGCGATTTACTGTCGATGACCATGGGCATTGGCTATGCCGCGAGCTCCCTTATCCTGATTAGTATTTTCATCATCACTTTGGTGGTGCAGCTGTTTTCCAAAAGCTATCACCCGTTTTTATATTGGACGGTGATTTTATCCACCAGCACGGCGGGCACGACCATGTCGGATTATATGGATCGCACGCTGGGGCTTGGCTATGCAACGGGCAGCGCGGTGTTAATCACCTTGCTGGTGTGTGTACTTGCGGTGTGGCGGTGGAATGTCGGCAGCCTGTCGGTAACGAATATCAGCAGCAAAAAAGGAGAGCTGTTTTATTGGACGGCGATTTTATTTTCGAACACGCTGGGCACGGCGCTGGGGGATTATCTGGCGGATGATTCAGGGCTGGGGTTTGCGGGCGGTGCGCTGTTGATTGCCAGTGCATTGGCGCTGATTACCGCGGCCTATTACGCAACTAGCCTATCGCGCATTGGCCTGTTCTGGGCGGCGTTTATTCTCACCCGCCCGTTTGGCGCGACGATGGGGGATTTAATGACAAAATCGACTGAAAAAGGTGGCTTTGATTTTGGCACGATTGGTTCTTCCGCTGTTCTTGCTGCGCTATTAATTGTATTTATTATTATGACGTATGCGAAAGAAAAGAAGCGAAATATTAATTAAACCGCATCCTCTTGAAATGCAGGGCGCAGGGAGTTGTTCTTCGTGATAAACGCATGATAGGGCAGGTTGCGGATATGGTTGAACAGCACCAGCGAAGTAAGCACAAACGTCATCAGCGACGACAGGAAGTAGCCATAACCGTAATACGGGAAGCCGAGTTCAATTGTGCCCATCGTAAGTGCTGCGTTGGCGGCGAGGTAGAAGCCTTGAATCACCATCGCCACTTTGCGGCAATCGAAATAGGATAGAATGATGAGTTCAAACAATAGCAGTACGTGGAAGAAAGCACCCAGCGTGCCAATGCGGAAGATACCGATT
>JAYTDB010000041.1:0-2402 GCA_043736135.1 Rickettsiales bacterium | reverse complement strand
GAATTTGGATAAGCTTGCTAAAGACGGTTTGTTTTTCTCGCAGCTTTATGCGACGGGAACGCGCACTGTTCGCGGGCTAGAGGCGGTGACTTTGTCGATTCCACCAACGCCGGGGCAATCTATTATTCGTAGAATCGGTAATGATAATTTATTCTCACTCGGATTCATTTTTAAAGATCGCGGCTATGACACCGCGTTTATTTATGGCGGTTACGGCTATTTTGATAACATGAACAGTTTTTTTGAGGGTAATGGTTTTGACATTATTGATCGCAACAGCATGGCGGCGGATGAAATCCATTTCGCTAATGTGTGGGGCGTTGCTGATGATGATATGTTTTTGCGCGCAATTAAAGAGGCGGATAAATCCTTTGCAGCGGGCAAACCTTTTGCGGATGTGATTATGACGACGACTAATCACCGACCTTATACCTATCCAAATGGGCGCATTGATATTCCGTCGAAATCTAACCGTTTGGGCGGCGTGAAATATGCGGATTACAGCGTGGGCGTGTTGATGGAAGAAGCGCGTAAAAAGCCATGGTTCAAAGACACGATATTTATTTTCGTAGCAGATCATACGGCGGGTGCGAGCGGCAAAGCAGAGCTGGATCCGAAGAAATACCATATACCGATGATTTTTTATGCACCGGATTTAATCAAGCCGCAGCGCTATGAAAAAATTGCCAGCCAAATTGACTTGGCGCCGACATTGCTTGGGCAATTGAACTTCCATTATCGCAGCAAATTTTATGGCGAAGATGTATTATATCAAACCCGTAAAATCCCGCGCACGTTTGTAAGTAATTATCAAAAAGTAGCGCTGGCAAAAAATGGCGTTATTACGGTGTTATCGCCGAAGCGTGGCGTGACGCAGCTGGATTGGGCAGAGTCGCAACCGCTTGCACAAAAAAACCAGCTTTTGATAGATGATACGATGGCCTATTTCCAATCGGCATCACAATGGCGTGAGAATTTTAAACGCATTCCAACCGTGATTAAAACGCCATGAAACGTATCTGGCTCGCATTCCTCTATTCATTAAGTGGCCTACGTTTAGCGTTTGCGGAGGAGGCAGCGTTTCGCCAAGAAATTTTCTTATCAATATTGCTGTTTCCGCTGGCATTTTTCTTGGCGGATTCGGGCGTTGAGTTAGCATTGATGTGGTTTTCTGTGCTGCTGGTCTTGATGTTGGAGCTGGTAAATAGCGCGGTTGAGGCAGCAATTGATCGCATGGGGACGGAGATTCACCCGCTTTCCAAAAAAGCAAAAGATACGGCAAGTGCGGCGGTGCTGATTGCGCTGGTAAATGTTGCCGTCGTTTGGGGAGCGGTGCTGTGGTACTAACGGAATCAAAAGGACGCTCTTCATTGCTTGCAACGATGCTGGGCTCAATCGGGGTGGTGTATGGTGACATTGGCACTAGCCCACTTTATGCGTTTAAAGAATCACTCGCCGCAGCCGCGCAAGGTGAACATCCGCAACCCGCGATGGTGCTCGGTATATTATCGCTTATTTTATGGGTGCTCTTCATTATTGTTACGCTTAAATATGTGCTGTTGATTCTGCGTGCAGATAATAACGGCGAGGGTGGAATTTTATCACTGATGACGATTGCCCAGCGTGCGCTGGGTGCGCGTGGTTGGGTGTTGACGTTAGGAATGATTGGTTGTGCATTGTTTTATGGGGATGCGATTATCACCCCCGCCATTTCGGTGCTTTCAGCCGTTGAGGGTTTTAAACTAGTGACGCCGCATTTAACGCCCTATGTACTACCGATGGCGATGGCTATTTTATCGGTGCTGTTTTTTATTCAACGTTATGGTACGGAGAAAATTGGTCAGTATTTTGGCCCCGTGATGTTGGTGTGGTTTATGTGTTTAGCCGCTGGCGGGGTGGCGCATATTCTTGATAGCCCGTTGGTGTGGAGCGCGTTTAACCCGCTCTATGCCTATCATTTTGTTACTCAATATGGCACGGCAAGTCTGATTGCACTTGGCACGGTTTTTCTCGCAGTCACGGGTGCAGAGGCGCTCTATGCTGATTTGGGACATTTCGGCAAAAGACCAATTCGTTTGGCGTGGATAGTGATTGTCATGCCTGCGTTGATGCTCAATTATTTGGGGCAGGCGGCGTTAGTGCTCGCACATCCGGAAGCGGCCGAGAATTCGTTCTTTTTGCTCTATCCCGATTGGGCATTGTTGCCGATGGTATTGCTCGCTACGCTTGCTACCATTATTGCCAGCCAAGCAGTGATTACGGGCGCGTTTTCGCTCACACATCAAGCGATTCAGCTGGGCATTTTGCCGCGTTTACGGGTGTGTTACACTTCGGTTCAGACTGTGGGGCATATTTATTTGCCGCTGGTGAATGGCATTTTATTTTTAGCGGTATTGCTGGTG
>JAYTDB010000040.1:0-2540 GCA_043736135.1 Rickettsiales bacterium | reverse complement strand
TTGGCGTGGTGACGTATAAGATTGCGGCTCATGCGGCGGATCTCGCGAAAGGGCATCCGGGTGCGTATTTGCGTGATGATGCGCTATCGCGCGCGCGCTTTGATTTCCGTTGGCAGGATCAATTCAATCTCGCCCTCGACCCAGAAACGGCGAAAGATTTCCACGATGAAACGCTTCCTGCGGACGGCGCGAAAGTGGCGCATTTCTGCTCGATGTGCGGGCCAAAATTCTGCTCAATGAAAATCTCACAAGACGTGCGTGATTTCACAGCCGCACAAAAAGCCGAAGCGGAAAAAGGTCTCGCCGACAAAGCCAAAGAATTCATGGATAAAGGCGGCGAGCTGTATCAGAAGGTGGTGTAGAATAGCTTGATTCTTTATCATTATACTAGTGTGACGGCATTTCTGAGCATGCTTAGAAAGCAACAGCTTTGGCTTACGCATTATTCGCAAGTTTCGGATACAAAAGAGATTAAACTTGGTATTAAGATCATTCAGAAAGAATTGGATGGACTGTTTCCCAAATGCAAAGAAGAATACTTGCTAAATCCGCTTGTAAACGTCTTACGGCACATTCCAAAGCAATACTATTTTATGTGTTTCTGCCCAGACTCAAAGAATGAACATTTGTGGAAAGAATATGCTAATGACGGTGCAGGAGTGGCTATTGGTTTTAATTTAGCTTCTGTAGGTAAAAAAAATGAATCAAATGAACCATATACTCAGCAAGCACATGTAGTTAGTGTTGAATATGGGGTGGAAGACTTTCGTAAGAAAGTAAAGGCATGTTTTTCTAGCATGCACTTGCCAACTTTCGGTGTTATAAGGGCAGGTTATATCAAAGATAAGATTACTCTTCATAATACGCCTAATTACACCAATGCTCAGGAAAAGATTTCTGAACAAGTTGTGCTTGCAACAATGCTGAAGCGCGATAGATACGCCAGAGAACGGGAATTTCGACTTATACATAGTACGAGTATGTTGCATCTTGAGCTGCCGATTGTAGTCATTGGGGGGAAGCGTAGGGCAGTACTAGATTTTCCTAACGGGCTGCCTATTGAATCGGTGGTATTGGGAAATAATATGAAGCAGCGAGATATTAATAAAATTTCTGATGCTATGAAAAGTGCGGGGTATATAGTGGATTGATTTTCCTACCTAAATCTTTGTTGGGCATCAATGAGTGGTATTTTGGTTTGCCCTTAACTCTCCTTTAACCACTCCTGTGCTAAAGCTGAAGATTCCAATAGGGGGAGAAGCGTATGATAAACATTATCGAGCTGATCAAAATCTTCATCATGGACTATGAAGATAGTCACCAAACAGCCAGCAATGGCTGAGTGTTATCGTCATCCCGCACTTCTTGCGGGATCTAGGGAGTAATTTCCAGCTATTTTTTACGAAGAATTCTTCGCTTAAAATTCTATGCGTCTATACGCTTTAGATCCCCGCCTTCGCGGGGATGACGGCTATGGATGACGAGACCTATATAACAAACACGCATCACCATAAGAATAAAAGCGATACTGGGCGGCTATTGCGTGAGCGTAGGCCGCCTTCATTTTATCTAGTCCACAGAATGCTGACACCAACATAAACAATGTCGATTTCGGCAGGTGGAAATTGGTCATCAGCACGTCTACGCATTTGAACCGATAACCTGGTGTGATGAAGATGTTGGTCTCCCGCGCCATCGGCTGCGTGATTCCTTGTTCATCGGTCGCGGATTCCAGCGTGCGGAGTGACGTTGTGCCCACCGCAATGACGCGGCCTTTGCGGGCGTTGATGATGGCGGCGGTTTCCGCGCTCACTTCGGCATATTCGCTGTGCATCACATGTTCGCTGGTATCATCAGTTTTAACGGGTAAGAACGTGCCGCCGCCGACATGCAACGTGACACGGGTTCGGGTGACGCCTTTTGCGTCGATGGCGGCAAGCAATTCCGGCGTGAAATGCAACCCTGCGGTGGGCGCGGCGACCGAGCCCTCATGCTTGGCGTATACCGTTTGGTAATGGGCGTTGTCAGTCGCATCCGCGTGGCGTTTTTTCTCGATATATGGGGGAAGGGGCATCTGCCCATATTGCGCGAGCTTTTCTTTCCAATCCCCGCGCAGGCGGGGATCCAAGTCTAAAATGACTTCGCCGCTTTCAAGTTTTTCTATGACTATTGCTGAGAAATCCTCAGCAAAAATAACTTCATCACCGATTTTCAGTTTTTTTGCGGGTTTGCAAAATGTCCGCCACAACTGGGCCCCCGCCTTCGCGGGGGTAATGCATTTATGTAACAGCACTTCAATACTTGCTTCACCGCGTTTGCCCATCAAGCGGGCAGGGATGACGCGGGTGTCATTAAACACCATCACATCGCCGGCTTGCAGATGGTCGAGAAGATTGTGGATATGCTCGTCAAAAAGCGAATCGCTCACCACCAACATGCGGGCGCTATCACGAGGATTAGCAGGCATGTCAGCAATGAGCGACTCGGGTAGCGTAAAGTCAAAGAGATTCGTTTTCACGAAACCCAGTGCTTATTTAGCA
>JAYTDB010000039.1:0-5964 GCA_043736135.1 Rickettsiales bacterium | reverse complement strand
CTCTGTTTGAATAAGCACACTGGTGATGCCGCGTATTTCAGGTAGATCAACCCGCTCAAACAAATTAGTGAGCGCTTTATTACGGTCAGGCAAAAAGCCAATTTCAATCGATGTCAGCGCCAACTCTTCCGCCATCTAGGGATAAGACATTTTTAGCTCTTTTGAAACGCGATCAAGCATCGATACCAAACTTAAGCCCGCCTCTGCGCAAATGGTCATTAAATCGAGTACATCTGGTAATGATTTTTGCACCGCCAAATTCCGATTCTTTTTCTTTTTATGCACATAATACCACGGCAATTTAAGGCCAATATACGCGCCTAAAACTGGCCAGATATAATTCATCATCTTCCATTTTGGCGAAATATTTTCATTCATATTCATCACGATAATGCCCAAACCACACAGCAAAATCGGCAATAATAAATTAAAAAATGCCAGCACATAAATAGCGTCTTTTGAGCGCAACCCAGCTTGAACGAGCTCTGCTTCTGTTTTGCCAATTTGATTTTTCTTCACTAGCTGTAATTTCATCGCAATCATACGCATGAAGCTAACATGCACCTCTGTTTTTTTGCGCTTTTTGGCGCCCACAAATTCTTTTCGTAAATCTTCCCGACGCGTTTGAATTTGTTTGATTTGCTTACTAAAATTATCGCGTGTTTGAAAACTTAGCCACACGGCAAATGCACACACAATCACAACCACACTTGCTACCAAAGCATAAAAATCATCGGCATCCATGCCGCGCGGTAAAATCATTGATAAGGTGAATGCGTGGCTTTCCATATTATATCTCGAACTTCGTCATACGATTCATCACCCAGCCGCCAAAAATCATCATGAATGCGGCTACAGCTCCAGCAATATTGCCACGATAATCGTCAATCATCGGCTTTAAATAGCTCGGCGTCATAATCGATACCGCGCCAATCACGAAAAATGGCAAGAACCCAATAATCATTGCAGACGCACGCGCTTCCGATGACATGGCCTTAATCTTCATGCCCATGATAAAACGACCGCGTAATACTTCTGATAAATTGTTCAGAATTTCTGACAAGTTGCCGCCCGTTTCACGTTGCAAAATAATACTGGTACAAAAGAAATTGAACTCCGTAAGATCAAGCTTCTTCGCCATTTCTTGCAGTGCCTTTTCCAATGTTACACCCAGCTTCATGGTGTTGTTTAGAGTCATAAATACTCCGCCTACTGGCTGCGGAACTTCCGTAGATACAAGCACAATTGACTCTGAAACAGGCAGCCCTGAGCGAAGACCGCGCACAATCAAATCAATCGCATCAGGAAAGAGCTTCAGGAATTCTTTATTGCGCTTATTGATACCTCTTTGCATCCATTTTAGTTGCACCCAAACCCCCAAAACAAATCCGAGCACAAAACCAAACAGTATATTCAATCCCAGAATCAGCGAGAAAAGCACCATAAATGCAAGCAACCATAATATACGCCGCAGGGCATATTGTTTTGGTGACATTTTAATATCCGCACGATCCAATCGCACCCCTAACTTCTCAAAACTAGGGAGTGGCTTTGCGAGCATAGAAAATAGACCGCTGGTTTTTTGTGTTTTACGTTTCAGTGATAAATCAGAAAGAGCACTTACCTTGCCACGCCCACGAGTTTGCATCGATTTAATGCGTTTTTCTAATTTGCGTTGTTCCGCACCCATGATGCGAAAACCAACGATGACCGCCACCGTCACTACCAAGAAAATGAGAATATCCATATTAGCCTACCTGCGTCATGGCTTCGATCAACGCTTGATCTAAACCAAAATATGCCGCCTGTGTCGTAAATTTAGGGCGAATACCGGTAGAGCGGAACTCGCCTAACAATTTGCCACTCTCATCTTCCCCAATAAAATCAAAGGTGAACAGATCCTGCGTAATCACTACGTCACCCTCCATGCCGATCACTTCTGTCACATGCGTCACGCGGCGTACACCATCGCGCATACGCTGAATTTGAATAATCACATGCACCGCACTGGCAATCTGCGTGCGCACGGCTTTACTTGGCAAATTAATGCCGGCCATACCAATCATATTCTCCAAACGTGTAAGCGCCTCACGCGGGGTATTAGCATGCAGCGTTCCCATTGAACCATCATGGCCCGTGTTCATTGCTTGCAGCAAATCGAATGCCTCACCACCACGCACCTCGCCGAGGATAATGCGATCTGGGCGCATACGCAGGGCGTTTTTCACCAAATCGCGCATGGTAATTTCGCCCGTACCTTCCAAGTTCGCAATACGTGTCTCCAGCGGCACTACGTGCGGCTGTTGTAACTGCAACTCCGCCGCATCCTCAATCGTCACCACGCGTTCACCGTGCGAAATCATCCGCGATACCGCATTTAGCAAAGTGGTTTTACCTGAACCCGTACCACCAGAAATAATAAGATTCAGGCGACACGCACCCGCAATTTTTAGCACTTTGCACAAAGCATCAGAAATATTGTGTGTGCCGACCATCACATCCAACGTAATTTTTTTCTGCGAGAATTTACGAATAGAAATCGATGCGCCTTTGATCGAACAAGGCTGTGCAATCACGTTCACACGACTACCGTCTGGCAAACGCGCATCGCAAATCGGAGTCGATTCATCTACCCGCCTGCCAACAGCAGTTACAATACGTGTAGCAATCGACATTACGTGCGAATTATCACGGAATTTAATATTGGTTAGCTCAAGCTTTCCCTTACGCTCAATATAAATCTGATATGGCCCATTGACCATAATATCGGTCACCGCCTCATCGCGCAACAATGGCTCTAGCGGTCCATAACCAAGCATATCATCGACAATCTCAGTCGCAAGGGTTTGCTGTTCCAATTGGTTGAGCGGCAGCTTCTGCTCAATCACAATCTCACCAATTAAATCAATTATCTGACGTTTTAATTCTTCACGCGGCAAACGTGATGACACCGCAATATCAATCTGCTCCATGAGCAACGTATAGATATGCAGTTTTGTATCCGCCATATCACTTTGCGCGGCAGGTACATTGGATGACACCAAGCTGTCCTCAGTCGGGCTATCGAGCAATGTCTCTGATTTGCTTTTTACGGGTTCTTTTTTGACTTCAGGAACAACAGGCATCTCTTTCGCCGCGGCAGGTGGCAACGCTGTAACAGGTGATTCAGTTTGTTCTGTTCCGCGGCGGCCGAACATGGCTTATTCCTTCTTTTTAAAGAGCGAAAAACCTGCCTTGCTCGTCTTAACTTGTGGAAGTTTCGCTTGCGGTACAATGGTTGCCGCCAAATCATATAACGGCTTCAACGCCGCATGGGTCTTATGTTTTATTGCTGCGGTTTCTTGCTCCATCGGCATAAATATTTCAGGAGAAAATGGTAGTTGGCTTGCTATTTTGCAATGCGTGCCTTTTTCGAAATCGAGCAAAGGCACTTCATGACCTTTGGCAAATCCCATATTATTCGCAACCACGATTGGCGGCTTCATTTTCCATGCGCCATGCATCGCTTCTTGCATACGCAGCGTATCGCGCAAACTCAACAGCGTCATTTCAACAACCAGCACGCTAAAATCCGCTTTCATCATACAAGCTTGGGAAAAATGCGTCAGATGACGTGGCACATCCAATATCACGTAATCATATTTAGCGCGTAATTCGGCCAGCAACGGCTGCGCGGCATTTTCATCCATCACCAGCTTATCGGAAATTGCTTCTTCTGCGCTCATAACCGATAAATATTTGCCGATTTTCCCCATCACTCGGTCCAAGAACAGCGAATCAATGCGGTCGGGTTTTTCAAGCATATCACGAAAGCCACGGCATGGCTCCATATCAAGCGCCAGCGCGATGCTGCCTTCTTGCGGATCTAAATCAATCAGGGCAGTTTGTTTTTTGGTTTGCTCGGCAATAATGCTCGCCAAATTAATCGCTACCGTTGACGCGCCAACGCCACCGCGAGCGCCCATCACCGCAATCAATTTTGCTGGCGGCTTATCGCTTTTTAAATTCGAGGTCGATACTTTTGATTTTAAATATGTGGCCTCTAGCGCATTCACCGAGAGCGGGCGGAGCAAATAAGCAAAGATACCAATATCCGTCAGCCAGCAGTAAAAACTATATTCATTCACCATCCCAATAGTGATAACTTTCGTACCAGGTGCGACCACATCTGCCAACGCATCAAGCAGCTCCGCCGCCTCTTCTTGCGAAGGTAGCTCAACCAACAACACTTCTGGCGAAGGGTTTTTTTTGAGGTAATTAATTGCTTCGCGAATCGTTCCTTTATGTATACATGCCGCGTCAAATCCTTGTCCGCTGGCAAACTCCCCTAACACGCCAATATCATCACTGTCCGCCGCAAATGCAATAAAAGGGATAATCGCTTCCGTCATGATATACCCGCTATTGCGTAGGAGAAGAGGGAAGTGCAACGCTTGGCAGCGGTGACGTAACGGCTGTGCCACCTGACAAGCTGGTACGGCTTTTTTGTACAGCGTCCGCACTGCGATCAGCATTAGGTGATAAATGCCCAGCACTTGCACCGCGCTCTAAATCACGCGGATCGGCAATCATCAGCCCTAAATTCGTCGTCGTTGCACAGCCCATATTCGATTGCTTGGTATTGCTGTAAGTCGTCACAGAAGATGATTTCCAATTCGGGCAATCAGGCAGCTGAACGGCTGCGTAAGCCACATGGAGAATCGCTTCGCCATTTTCCAACCCATCGCTTGTTTCAAAAACAGGCTTTGCAAAAATACCCATTTGACGCATTATTTTCGCCAAATATGCACGCTGCATTGTATTCACCGTAGGCGATGCCTCAATATTCAACGACTCGACGGCATCACGATTCACTGGCGCAAGCTTGCTATTGAGCGATGCAATATCACGCGCTGGCAATGTCGCTGCCGTACCTACAAAACCAACATTCACGTCCAACGTATTATGTGCCACCAGATTTTTTGTTGGATGTGCATCATAATAGGCTTTCGGATCTTGCCCCTGCATATCCATCGACGAACAGCCAGCAGCTAACAATAATGTAGAAAACGCAATGCAATGAAAAACGCGAGAAACTCGCTTTTGCAAAAAAGCGCGCGGAAATGGATACCAAAAAAATGAGTGTACACGTAGTACATGACATTTTTGAGGAGGGTCCATTTCAAGCAGATTTGAAGCAAAAGTAGAATTTCTCGCGTTTTGGTATTTATTCATAAATAAACCCACCTTCCCCGTGTAGCCTTGGTTTATCTTTCTTTTCATCCATCGGCTGTTGTTTATACAAATTGCCATATAATAAACGCTCCATATCCGATGGCGGTTCATAGCCATCCATAGGGGTTTGCACTTTTGCTGGATCAGATATCGGTTTCACTAAATACGGCGTCACTAAAATAACCAATTCCGTTTGATCATTTTGGAATTCATTCGAACGGAACAGTGCACCCAGAACAGGTAGATCGCCCAAGCCAGGGAATTTTTTCACCGTATTCGCACCATCGTTTTTAAGTAAACCAGCAAGCATGAATGTATCGCCACTTCCGAGTTCAACCGTCGATTGTGCCTTTCGCGTCAAGATAATTGGGTTGCTAATGCCATCCACCTGAATCGGGTTATTGAAGTTGAGCGAGCTCACTTCGGGTGACACATCCATACTGATGCGATCATGGCTCATCACAGTAGGTGTAAACGCGAGGCTCACACCGAAAGGTTTATATTCAACTGAAATGGAACCATCGCTCCCTTTAACGGGAATCGGAAATTCGCCGCCCGCAAGGAAGCTTGCAGATTTACCTGACGTTGTCGTAAGCGTTGGCTCAGCAAGCGTCGTCAGCAGGCCTTGTGTTTCCAACGCATCAATTGCGTTGGTGATTTTACCGCTTTTATTACGCAGCAAAAGTTGCGAGCTAGTGCCACCACTTCTATCGCTTAATCCCAGACGATCCACCTCAGTGAGGTTACCGT
>JAYTDB010000038.1:0-15864 GCA_043736135.1 Rickettsiales bacterium | reverse complement strand
AGCTATTTGTGGCGCGCTACGTTGGATACGATTTCATTCATGCCAATTACATCAGCAGATCCCTTTGGTGGCACGATTCTTACCGATTGGTATGAAGATCCCAAAACCCCAGGTGAACGCTTCAAAATCAACGCACTTATCTTAGATAAAACTCTTCGTGCTGATGGTGTTCGTATCACGCTGTTCAAACAAAAAATGCTCAAAGGAGCATGGCGCGACCAAACAGTTGACGCAAAATTACCACGAGCACTAGAAGATACTATCCTCACCCGTGCGCGTGAGCTGAGAGTGGGTGCTGGTAAATAGCATGAATGAGCCGGTTCGTTATAACTTCCGCGAAGCGGAAGCCAAGT
This sequence comes from Rickettsiales bacterium, assembly GCA_043736135.1. Classification (GTDB taxonomy): domain Bacteria; phylum Pseudomonadota; class Alphaproteobacteria; order Rickettsiales; family SXRF01; genus JAYTDB01. The sequence goes on along the minus strand of JAYTDB010000038.1, from coordinate 15,511 downwards.
GGCAGCGCATTTGGGAAGAGCAGAAAACTTTTGCAGCTAGCATAGAGCCATCAGCCCGCGGAGCGGCGCCTCATGTGAGCGACGCCAGTCGCGATAGCGGAGGCAAAAAGAAATACTACGTGCTGGAGATGTTCCCCTACCCGTCTGGCAATATCCATATGGGACATGTACGCAACTACACGCTCGGCGACGTTGTCGCGAGAACTAAGCGCGCGCAAGGCTTTAATGTATTGCACCCGATGGGCTGGGATGCGTTCGGGCTACCCGCGGAAAACGCGGCTATCCAAAATAATTCGCACCCTGCTGACTGGACTTACCAAAATATCGCAACCATGCGCGAGCAATTAAAGCTGATTGGCTTGTCGTATGATTGGTCACGCGAAATCACTACCTGCAGCCCTGATTACTACAAACACGAACAGGCATTCTTTCTAAAATTCCTAAAATCAGGCATTGCCTACCGCAAAGAAGCGGAAGTGAATTGGGATCCCGTTGATAATACCGTGCTTGCCAATGAACAGGTGATTGACGGGCGCGGCTGGCGCTCTGGCGCATTGGTTGAGCGCCGCAAATTATCGCAGTGGTTTTTGCGCATTTCGGATTTTGCCGAAGATTTATTGACAGGCTTGGATGGCCTCAAGGAATGGCCTGAAAAAGTACGCCTCATGCAAGAACGCTGGATAGGTAAATCGCAAGGTGCGATGCTTCGGTTAGAGATTCGTCATCCTGTGGACGGCAACGCCGTAGCACAGGATCTCAGGCAAGCGGGACAAGATCCTGCGCAAACGCAAAGCGTTTCGCAGGATAACGTGCTAGAAATCTATACAACCCGCCCCGAAACATTGTTCGGCATGAGCTTTTGCGCGATTGCTCCCAATCATCCTATCGCTAACAGACTCATGACGCATGACCCAAAACTCATGACCTTCATAGAAGAATGCAACGCGCTGGGCACCTCGGAAGCGGCGATTGAAACCGCGGAGAAAAAAGGTTTTGATACAGGCCTTAAAATCATTCACCCGTTTGACGGTCGTGAAGTGCCATTATTTATCGCGAATTTCGTGCTGATGGATTACGGCACGGGTGCCATTTTCGCCTGCCCTGCCCATGACCAACGCGACCACGACTTCGCGCGCAAATATGATTTACCCATCACGCCGGTAATAGATGGCGACCCTTATGATTTTCGTGATAAAGCATATGATGGAAATGGTGTCATGATAAACTCTGATTTTATGAACGGTTTGGACGTTGCGGCAGCAAAAACGCGGATGTTTGCAGCACTAAAAGCCATCGGCTGCGGCGAAGCAAAAACCAATTACCGCCTGCGTGATTGGGGCATTTCACGTCAACGCTATTGGGGCTGCCCGATTCCCATTATTTATTGTGATGATTGCGGCGCCGTTCCCGTACCTGAAAGCCAGCTCCCGGTTGAGCTGCCAAAAGATGTGACGTTCGACAAGCCTGGCAATCCGCTTGCCCTGCACCCAACATGGAAACATGTGAATTGCCCAACCTGTAATAAACCCGCCACGCGTGAGACCGATACGTTCGATACCTTCTTTGAATCAAGCTGGTATTTCTCGCGCTATGCGACGATGGGTTCAGACAATCCGCTCGAGCCAAACGCGCTGAAATATTGGCTGCCGGTGGATTGCTATATTGGCGGCATCGAACATGCAGTGCTGCATTTGCTTTATTCGCGATTCTTTACCCGTGCGCTGATTAAAAGCGATGCGATGCACGGATTCATCCTAGACGATAACAGCTTCTCGCAGGAGCCCTTTAAACGTCTAGAAACGCAGGGCATGATTTGCCATGAGACCTATAAATCGGACGAAGGGAAATGGCTAACGCCAGAAGAAGCCGAAGAAACAAAAGCTAAAGGGCAAAAAGTCACCGTTGGCCGCTCGGAAAAAATGAGCAAATCGAAGAAAAACACAGTTGATCCACGCTCGATGATGGCGACGTATGGTGCCGATGCGGCGCGTTTATTCATGCTGTCCGATTCCCCGCCAGAGCGCGATTTGGAGTGGACGGATTCGGGCATTGAAGGTGCATGGCGTTATATCAATCGCCTGTGGCGACTCGTTGTCAGTCTCCAGTCTCCAGTCGCTAGCGAAGTAGATATTAAGCTGAAAAAAGCGACCCATAAAACCATCGCTGCGGTGACTGAAGATATTGAACGCTTCCATTTCAATAAAGCCATCGCCCGTATTCGCGAGTTGACCAATCAACTCTCCGAAGAAAAGCCGAGCGCACAATCGCGCGAAACACTGGAAGTAGCGCTGCATTTATTGCAGCCATACTTGCCGCATTTTGCCGAAGAAGCGTGGGAGACGTTAGGAAATTCAGACATGCTCATCAACCGCCCGTGGCCGATTGCGGATGCGGCTTATTTGGAAGATGATAGCGTGACCATCGCCATTCAAATTAACGGCAAAACCAAAACAACGATTGAGCTCGCCAAAGACATGGATAAGGCGCAAGTGGAAGCAACCATTTTGGGCTTGCCAATTGTGGTGGATGCGCTCAAAGATAAAGACATCAAAAAAGTGATTGTGGTGCCTAATAGGATCGTCAATGTCGTTGCTGTTTAGATGATTGGATAACTAGATAACTGGATGACTGAAAAAATGAATCGGATAGCTTCACATTGTAAAAATATATTTTCTCGGTCATCGAGTCATCGAGTCATCGGGTTATCATTCTTGGTCTTGCTGAGCGCGTGCGGATTTCAAACGCTACACGGTTCGCAAAACGATTCCGCGGAAGTGATGAATTCGGGCTTTATCATTGAGGCGCCAACCACGCCGATTGGCAGACAGTTAAAAGAAGCGCTGGAAGACAAATTAAATGTACGCGGGCACGCGGATAAAAATGCGAAATATCGCGTTTCGGTGAATATCACGGCGACCAATTCAGGCGTCGGCGTTGCCCGAGATGGTACGGCATCGCGTTACAATATTACCTTGGAATCGCTCTATCAGGTTATTCGTATGGCCGATAAAAAACTCATGTTTTCTGGTAATGTCCGCCATATCGCCAGCTATAATAACCAAACCAATAATTATTTCTCGACCTATGTATCCGAGCAAGACGCCACTCGCCGCGGGATAAATGAACTCGGCGAAATGTATCGTCAACGTATCGCAGCTTTGCTGACCCATCCTGAACAAGCCAGCATTACCCCATGAAAATCGCCCCGAAAGCGATTGGAGATTTTTTAAAATCCCCCGCCAAGGAGTGCTATGCCGCATTGCTTTACGGGCCCGATAGCGGGCTTGCCTTTGAGCGCTCACAAACCATCATCGCTGCCCTGCTTGGCAAAAATCATGAACCGCTATCGCTGTTAGAAGTCTATCAGGACAGCTTACTGGAAGACTCCGCCACACTGGTTTCAGAACTCTCTGCAATGAGCCTTATGGCAGACAAACGGGCAATTCTTATCCGTCAAGCGACCTACAAGCTAACCAGCCTATTAGACGCCGCCCTGCCCTATATGCGCAAAGATGTCTACATCATCGCCCTTGGCGATGAATTGTCGTCAAAATCATCATTGCGTGGTTGGTTTGACAAACAATCACAAGCGGCGTCCGTCGCTTGCTATCAAGATGAAGAGCGCAACCTGCCACAAGTCATTCGTGAACAGCTAACTGCAGCGGGCATTAATTTACCGACCGATGTCGTGCAATATCTCGCCAGCCAAATGGGTAATGATCGCTATGTCACCCGTCAAGAAGTAGAAAAAATCATCACCTATATTGGCGATGCAGGTCAGCTCTCATTAGAAGAAGCCCGCGCCTTGTCGGATTATAATCGCGATGCGCAAACCGACATGGCGGCGTACGCGCTGGCCGATAAAAATATCGGTGAGCTGGATACGGCACTTGGACGATTGCAGACGGAACAAGTTGTGCCAATTATCACTTTGCGAGCTTTATCTCGTTACTTCCAAGAGCTCTATCAATTGAAATTAAATGCAGGGGGTGGCAGCATCGAATCCTTTGTGGAGACCATGCGCCCGCCCGTGCATTTTCGTAAAAAACCGCACTTGATTCGTCATGCACGCAATTGGAGTTTGGATAATATCGCCCGCGTGCTCGCACTCATCAGCGCCGCCGAACTTGCCACAAAAACCAGTGATATTCCCGCTGAAGCCGCCAGTGCCCGCAAGCTCATGCAAGCAACGCAGGTCAGATAAAAACGGGGATTAGGGGATGAAAAACAGCTTAATTCCTAATCCCCCATCCCTATGCTTAGTAACCCTCACCCAAACGACGCAAGATATTATCCAGTTGCGATAATGAATCATAAGCAATGACTATTTCGCCCGATTGACCGCGATCGAAAATACTTACTTTTAAACCGAGATTTTCAGACAAGGTTTCTTCCAATGCCAAAATATCGGGGTCTTTAACACCGGTTTGGCCGGCAGGACGGTAGCTATTATTGCTGCGTGGGTTTGCTTGTTTACGTTCAATCGCTTCTTTGATTGCTTGCGCGCCTTTGCTAAAACTTTCGGCTTGGCGAACGTTGAGACCTTTTTTGACAATCTCCCGCGCGAGCCCGACAGGATTTTCTGATGTCAGCAACGCACGCGCATGCCCCATCGTCAACTCACCTTTATCGAGCATCGTTTTAATTTCATCAGGCAAAGACAATAAACGCAACAAGTTGGCGATATGGCTGCGGCTTTTGCCAACGGTGCTTGCCAGCTCTTCTTGTGTATAGTCAAATTCTTCGATAAGCTTTTGATAACCATACGCTTCTTCAAGTGGCGTCAAATCTTTGCGTTGGATATTTTCAACCAAAGCCAGTTCGAGCGCTTGCTTATTGCTAATTTCACGGATGATAACAGGAACCGTTTCCAAACCCGCTAATTTAGAGGCGCGCCAACGACGTTCACCAGCAACGATTTCCAGTTTATTGCCCTGAATAGGACGCACCACGATTGGCTGCATGATACCATTTTTTTGAATCGACTCAGCAAGCTCTGTCAAAGCGCCTTCATCAAAATACGTACGTGGCTGAAATTGTCCTGGTTGCAAACGCCCAACGGGAACATGGTTGATGCCAGACACAACAGATGGGCTGTGAGCCACGGCTGCCTTGGCATTCGGCTGTGTATAATTTTCAGAAATGAGGGCAGAAAGACCTTTACCAAGGCCACGTGTCGGGGTTGCGGTTGTGGTGCTCATGATAATACTCCTACGCTGCTGTCAGCTGTTGGTTGCGAACGCGTTCGCGTTTCAATATCTCTTTGGCGAGTTGAATGTAGGCTTTTGAACCCGCACATTTCATATCGTAAATCAAAGCGGGCTTGCCGTGTGATGGCGCTTCCGACATACGAACGTTACGAGGGATAACGGCTTCATAAACCAATTCACCAAAATAACCGCGAACATCTTTTTCAATCTGATCGGTAAAGCGATTGCGGCGATCATACATGGTAAGAACAATCCCTTGAATTTCCAACTCTGGATTTAAATTGTCACGAACTAATTGAACGGTACGCATCAAATGACTCAAACCTTCCATCGCGTAGAATTCACATTGAAGTGGAATGAGTACCGCCGTTGCACAGACCAAAGCATTGAGAGTCAACAACCCTAATGATGGCGGGCAATCGATGAGAATATAATCATAATTATCGCGATTATTATCAATCGCTGTTTTGAGTAAAAACTCACGACGCATGAGACTTACCATCTCAACTTCAGCACCCGACAAATCAATCGTCGCTGGAACGATATTCAAATTGGGCACTTGTGTTTTTTGTGTAGCCTCAGAAATCGACACTTCATTTAAGACGACATCATAGGACGTCAATTCACGATTCGCTGAATCAATTCCAAGACCAGTGCTTGCGTTTCCTTGTGGATCAAAATCAATGATCAATACAGACTTACCCACAGCTGCTAAAGCCGTCGCCAGATTGACGGTTGTCGTGGTTTTTCCGACGCCGCCCTTCTGATTGACAATCGCCAAAACCCTAGTGTTTTTGCGGGTTTGCGAGTTATTTTCGTGAGTTTCCATCATGACTTCTCCTGATTATATGAGAACACTCAAGGATTATGGAATCTGCATCCACCACACTCGGGTGAATAAGCGAATCAAATTCCCATTCCTTTTTTGCTTTGTCATATTCTATAGAGTAGTTTCTTCCTTTATGGAAGAGGCATTTTGTTTCACATGAAACAAAATTTTCGCTCCATGAAAACAGTTGTGAAACATCGGCACATGCTCTTGATGTAATAATATCGGTCTTGATGGATAAACGTTCGATCCTATCATTATGAATTTTCACGTTTGCATTTGTTTCACGTGAAACTTCTCGGAGAAAAATACATTTCTTTTTATCTGACTCAACTAAATGTACCTCCCCTACTCCCAAGATTGCTAAAACCAATCCGGGGAACCCTGCCCCACTACCCAAATCGACAATAGTGGAAGATGAGGTGATGAATTTTGCGATTTGAACTGAGTCAATAAAGTGTCTTTCCCATACATCGTATAAAGATGAATTGGAAACCAAGTTGATCGATTTTTGCCACTTCAAAAGGAGTTCTTTATAGACCAAAAGCCGTTCCAATGTTTCATGTGAAACAGGAAAAACATTATTCAATCTGTCCCATTCAACATTAGGCACTTTTTTTATCACGATTCTTTTGATTGTTGGTTCGACGAATATATCCCATCAAACTAATAACAGCCGCCGGTGTCACCCCTGGAATACGAGATGCCGCCCCGATAGTTTCGGGTTTTACCATCTTCAATTTGGCTTTCACCTCATTCGAAAGCGATGGCAAATCATCGTAATTAAAGAGGTCTGGAATCGCCATTTTTTCTTCGTGTTTTAACGATAACATATCTTCCATCTGACGCCCCAAATAACTCGAATAGGTCGCTTCAATGACCAGCTGATTTTTGACATCCAGACGAATGTCATTTAACTCTGGCCAAATTTTTGCCACACCGTCAAATCCGATATGATCATATTTCATAAGTTCAAAAGCAGTCCGACGAACCCCATCCATATTAATGGCAATTCCGGTTCTTTGAAGTTCATTCGGAGTGGCATTTAATCCCTCCATCGTTTCACGTGAAACAGATAAAAGATGAGTTTTTTCAAGATAATGTTGTTTTCGAGTTATCCCCACACATCCTGTAGCGATACCCTTCCCCGTTAAACGCAAATCGGCATTATCAGCCCGTAATGACAAACGAAACTCTGAACGCGAGGTGAACATACGGTATGGCTCGCTAGTTCCATGGGTCGTCAAATCATCAATCATCACCCCAATATAAGCATCCGCCCTATCCAAAATAAATGGTTCTGAACCCGCCGCCGAAAGCGCCGCGTTGATACCGGCGATGAGCCCCTGCCCGCCCGCTTCTTCATATCCCGTCGTCCCATTAATTTGACCAGCAAAATACAACCCGCGAACTTTTTTGGTCTCTAACGTTTGTTTGAGTTCACGCGGGTCAACATAATCATATTCAATCGCGTAACCCGGACGAATCATCACGGCATTTTCTAACCCGCCAATCGTCTTGAGTAACTCTAATTGCACCTCGGCAGGAAGCGAAGTCGAGATACCATTTGGATAAACGGTATCATCATCCAACCCCTCGGGTTCCAAGAAAATCTGATGACGTTCTTTAGAGGCAAAACGCACAACCTTATCCTCAATGGATGGACAATAACGAGGGCCCGTTGATTCAATTTGCCCTGAATACATCGGCGCCCGATGGAGGTTTGCACGAATAATATCATGGGTTGCTTGGGACGTATGGGTGATTGAACAATGAATTTGTGGCACTTCAACCTTGGTCGTCAAATACGAAAACGGCGTCGGCGGATTATCCCCTGGTTGAGCCTCCAAACTCGCCCAGTCGATAGTTTTACCATCCAGCCGTGGTGGCGTTCCGGTCTTCAAACGTCCGACATTAAAATTCAAACGACGAAGGGTTTTGGATAAACCAATCGAAGGCGCTTCCCCTACCCGCCCTGCTGGTGTTTTCACCTCACCACAATGGATCAAACCACTCAAAAAAGTACCTGTGGTTAAAACGACTTTTCCACAGTCATAACGTACACCCTCTGCGGTTGTCACGGCGCGAACCTCATTTCCGTCCACGTCAATATCTTCTACTGAAGCTTCAATAATTGTTAGGTTCGGTGTGTTCGATAATTCCTCTTGCATCGCTAACCGGTAAAGCTTCCGATCGGCTTGAGCGCGTGGTCCATGAACCGCTGGGCCTTTGCTGGCGTTGAGCATCCGGTAATGAATCCCCGCCTTGTCAATGATACGACCCATCACGCCATCAAGCGCATCGATCTCGCGTACCAAGGTCCCTTTAGCAATCCCGCCAATCGCAGGGTTGCACGACATTTCGCCGATGGTCGAAAATTTATGGGTAATCAGCGCCGTGTTCGCACCCGTACGCGCCGAAGCAGCTGCGGCTTCACAGCCAGCATGGCCGCCGCCAATTACAATCACGTCAAAGCGCATGTTACCACCCATTTTCTACTTGTCTTCCCTGCGTAGGCAGGGACCCTGTAGTAACGTCAGGATTCCTGCTTTCGCAGGAATGACAAAATTATTTTCCGATACAAAATTGCCTAAAGACGACGTCTAATACATCATCCACCGCTATTTTTCCAGTGATTTGTCCAATGCAGACGGCGGCGCGTCTGAGTTCTTCGCATTTAAGCTCTAAAGGCAAAGGGTTATGGAAGCGAATTAAGTGTGATTCCGCCTCGTTCAAGGCACTACGGTGGCGGCTTCGCGTAATCATCGCCCCCTCGCCTGAAAACGATTCAACAATACGGGTTTCAATCGCCTTTAAGAGCGCATCAACACCCTGCCCTGTTTTGGTTGAAAGTGGGATGACGGATGATGGGTGATGGGCATCAGACATATCGGATTTAGTAGCAACCAGAATCGTTCGTTCGTCCACGAGCTTTGCTGTGGCAACGTCAGGCTCGACACCTTCAAACAACACCAACGTAATATCCGCCGATTCCGCGCGCGCGAGTGCACGGCGAATCCCTTCCGATTCAATATCATCGCTGCTTTCACGAATCCCTGCCGTATCCATCAAAATAGCCGGATAACCAGCAAATTCCATATGTATTTCAATAACATCACGCGTAGTGCCTGCCCGCTCAGACACAATCGCCGCCTCGCGCTGGGTCAGCGCATTCAGTAAGCTCGATTTACCGGCATTCGGCGCTCCGAGAATGACAATATGCACGCCATCACGAATACGTTCGCCGCGGCGATGATCATCGAGCGCTGCCGCAATCACCGATTGCACGCCCCTCACCTGCCCCGCCAATCCTTCAAATACCGATTCAGGAATTTCTTCATCAGGAAAATCGATATAGGCCTCTAAATGCGCCAATGCGGTGATAATTTTAACGCGCAAGTCATTGTAAAAATTACTTAAATTTCCGCCCATTTGACGCAGCGCCTGCGCTTTTTGCGCACTGGTCTCAGCTTCAATCAAATCCGCCAAGCCTTCTGCCTCAATTAAATCCATTTTCCCGTTCAAATACGCCCTACGAGCAAATTCCCCACGCTCAGCTGGGCGAAGCCTCTCCATGCCGCTTAACACCGCCATTATCTCGCGAATAACAGCAAGGCTACCATGCGTATGCAGCTCCACCACCTCCTCGCCGGTAAAACTATGCGGCGCAGGGAAATAGAGTGCCAACGCATGGTCGATAATAGTGCCAGAAATGGGGTGATGAATGACGGAATAAATCGCTTTTCTTGGCTCAAGCAATTGTATATTCGTTATTTTTTGAAGTGCCGCCCCTGCCCCGCCACCTGACAAACGAAACACCGCCACGCCAGATTTCCCTGCGGGCGTTGCTAATGCAAAAATGGTGTCATACCGATTCAGCTTTGAATCGGTATCGGAAGCGCTGCCGAGAGCCGCGTTTCCGCGCCGCGTAGCGAGCGTAACGTCATCGATAGATGACAAATTAGTATAAGATACGGTCATACCTTGCCTTGTAACGATTTTCTCGGTAATTTACAATATGTGAATAATTTTAGCGTAGAATCCATTCTTAATGATGACGCCGACTGAAACAATACAAAACTTATTACTGGCGGCACATGCTGAGCAGCCCTATGCCAGCGGCGATAAAACATCGGTCTATGAATTGCCGGACATGCCTGAGTTCTTGCTGCGCGTGCCCAAAGAATCCCAGCAATCCTTTCAAGCGCGACTCTTGTCCACCACTGCGCTTTACCCTGTGCATTTATGCGCGCATAATTTTGGGCAACCTATTTTAAGCAACGGCGACCATATCGATATTGTTCGTAAGGTTGAGGGTGAATCGCTAGAGCATATTTACAAATCGAGCTATTGGGCATCTTTTAATCGCTCATCTGATAGCATTATCGCCAAACATCAGGCCTATCAAAAAACGCTCTCTAAGCTCGCGGAACTGCCAGTTGAAGCCTATGAAGGATTGCTTGATCAATTGGATTACATGACAAAACATGGAATCGCCGCCGATATGCATTGGGAAAATATGTTGCTAAATGAAAAAACCCACAGCTTAAGTATTATCGATATTCATCCACTAAACCAAGAGACAAGGCCAAGTAACAGACGACAATTAGTGCATTATATGAATCAAATAACGGCTGTAAAGGATTCGCTTTTCCCCATCAAACATAAAATAGCAAGCCCACAAGCTAAGGCACTAGAAGACGAAATTGAACAAAAACTAAATCAAGCGATTAAGAACGCGGGCATTACCCTCTCGCACGAGGAAATAGAACGCAACATGCCTGAAAGTCACGCCTATTTTGCACAAGCGCTAGATATCCGCCCGAACTTAGGAACGATTGCCATAAACGACACGCCGCACGCCATGCGCGAACTCATCCGCCGAACAGAAGAATATAGCCAGCATTACGAGCGGTGAGGGGTTAACGGACGGGGGCATCTTTTTCGTCGGTCTTTGTTTTGGCTGTTTGACTAACGGCGTTAGCAATATTCTCCAATTTGGTGTCCCGCCAAATACTAATTGCCTCTGCGGTAATACCTAACCCAATCATAAGTTCACCGAAATCGTATGGCCCTTTTTCTTGAATAAATTTATACGATTTTTGTAACGGGTTCTCCTCAGGGTTTTTGATCCCTCTAGCTTTATCAACTTCAGCCCACAGTTTTCCGCCTTGCTTAGTGCCTTGATTGGCGACCAAAACAGCGCCGCCAACTGCCCAGGTGGCAATACGCAAAAAATTGCGGCGCATCATTAAATTTGGATTTACTTGCTTATATTCATTAGCATACGCGTCTAAGTCTCCACCTTTATTAAAATCGTAAGGGTAAAACCGCCCCTCTTTATCAAGCACGTGCGCACCGCGTTCAACAGCATCAACTACACCAGCTACGCCATGCTCTTTTAATACTGCTGTTAAGAACTTGATGCCCACTTCCATATCCGGTTTAGGAGCAAGGCTATCAATAATCTGCTGCATTTCCTCAGGTTTTAGCTGGAGCAGCTTTTCATGAATGGAAATTGATGCATCATCTGTCATATCACCCCTCTATCATCGCGGCTTCAATCAATGTTTTGGTATAATCATGCTTAGGTGCGCTGAAAATAGCCGCTGTCGTACCATATTCCACGACTTTTCCTTTATGAAGAATCAGGATATTATGGGCGATGGCGCGCATAACCCGCAAATCATGGCTGATGAAAATATAGGTGAGGCTGTAGCGTTTCTGCAAATCACGCAGCAACTCGATGATTTGTGACTGCACCGATAAATCAAGCGCCGAGGTCGGCTCATCGAGCACCACGAACTTTGGCTTCAGCACCATGGCGCGGGCAATCGAGATACGCTGGCGTTGACCACCCGAAAATTCATGCGGGTAGCGGTCTTTCATCGCAGGTTCTAAGCCGACTTCTTTTAAGATGGCATCAATATCCGCCTCGCGCTCCGCTGCGATTTTGGCGGGAAAATGAAGGGCGAGACCTTCTTCAATAATTTGACGCACACTCATGCGCGGGTTCAAGCTGGAGTAGGGGTCTTGAAACACCAGCTGCATCTCTTTACGAAGGCTGCGCAAGGCTTTTGCAGGAAGCGAGCTGATATCTTGCCCCATAAAAACAATGCGCCCTTCGCTTTTTTGCAAACGCAGCAGGGCAAAGCCAAGGGTCGATTTACCCGAACCCGACTCACCAGCAATACCTAGCGTTGACGATTCCGCTACCGAAATGGATATATCGTCAATAGCCTTGACATATCCCGTTATTTTTCGTAACAATCCTGTTTTTATAGGGAAATACACTTTTAAGCAATCACATGCCACCGCCTCTTTAGCATTTACAGGAATGGGTTCAGGCGTCCCTTTTGGCTCGGAGGCGAGCAAATGCTTCGTGTAAGGATGTTTAGGAGCAGCGAAGACATCTGTCACCTTACCAATTTCTACTAGCTCGCCCGCTTGCATCACCGCCACGCGATCCGCCATTTTACGCACGATGGTAAGATCATGGGTGATAAATAATATTGACATCCCAAGCTTGGCTTGCAGCTCTTTCAGCAGCTTTAAAATCTTCGACTGAATCGTCACATCCACCGCCGTCGTTGGCTCGTCGGCAATCAACAAATCAGGGTTATTGGCAATCGCCATCGCAATCATCACCCGCTGTCGCTCGCCGCCTGAAAGCTGATGCGGATAGGCGTTCAATCTGTCTTTAAAATGCGCAAGGCCGACTTGTTCGAGCAGCTCAAGCACGCGGGCAGGGGAATGATCTACCAACATCTCGCCAATCTGCTTGCCAATAGTATGTAGCGGGTTCAGCGCCGTCATCGGCTCTTGGAAGATCATCGAGATTCGCTTACCTCGAATCTTCATAAAGTCTGCCTCCGAGATTTTCTGCTGAAAATCACATGAGGCGCTCTCATGACGAAGAAGCGTTGCATCACCTAGCGTTATGACACCGCTCACTTTTGCCGATGGCGGCTGCAAACCAAGACAAGCAAGCGCCGACATCGACTTGCCCGAGCCCGATTCGCCGACAACCGCTAGCATTTCGCCCTTTGCAATATCAAATGAGATATTTTTAACGGCCTGAATGGTGCCGAACGATACGCTGAGATTTTTTACCGAAAGCAGGTTGGTCATGATTTAAGCGCCTTTCTAGGGTCAAAGGCATCGCGCACCGCTTCGGCGATAAACATAATCAGCACCAACATCACCGCAATCGTGATAAATCCCGTAAAGCCAAGCCACGGCGCTTGCGGATTATTCTTGCCTTGTAGCATCAGCTCGCCCAGCGATGCCGAACCTGCAGGTAAGCCAAAACCGAGAAAATCCAGCGTGGTCAGCGCCGTCACCGAGCCGCTAATGATAAAGGGCAGGGTCGCCATCACCGATACCAGCGCATTGGGCAACACATGGCGCAGCATAATCCGAAACTCCGATACACCGAGCGCGCGGGCTGCCCGCACATAGTCGAGATTCCGCGCCCGCAAGAACTCGGCGCGGACAATTCCCGTCAGCCCCATCCATGAGAATAACAGCAATATCAGCAGCAACCAGCCGAAGCTCGGCGTAATTAAGCTTGCGATGATAATCAACAAAAACAGCTCGGGCAGCCCCGACCATATCTCGATGAAGCGCTGGAATAATAAATCCGTCCAGCCACCGAAATAGCCTTGAATCGCGCCCGCGAACACCCCAATCACCGAAGAAATAACCGCAAGACAAAGCCCAAATAACACCGAAATACGGAAGCCATAAATTAACCGCGCCAGCACATCACGCCCTTGATCATCTGTGCCTAACACATTCGCTGCCGAAGGCGGTGAAGGGGCAGGGGTCGCCGAATCATAATTGATGGTGGAATAGCTGTAACGCAGCGGCGCCCATATCATCCAGCCTTTTGCGTTGATGAGGTCAGCCACATGCGGGTCGCGGTACACCGCTTCCGTATCAAAATCGCCACCAAAATCTTTTTCGGCATAAGTATGAAAGGCGGGGCTATAATAGCCACCATCAAATTTCAGCAGAATCGGCTTGTCATTGGCAATCAACTCGGCAAATAACGTCACGGCAAACAGCGCCAAGAACAACCACAGGCTGATAAACCCGCGCCTATTTGCGCAGAAAACAGCCAAACGACGCGCAGCTATGGGGGATAAGGTCATGCGTGATACCTCTCAAGCCAGTCAAAACATTCGGCCAGCACCGCGTCCCAATGGCGGTAAAGCGCATGATTTCCACCCTCAATAATCACCAACTTATGGGCAACGGTTAGGCGCTCATCGAGCAGTTTTGAATGCGATACGTCCACATCTTTATCCGCATCGCCGTGAATCAGCAGGGTAGGGACAGTAATTGCCTCAGGCCAATCCACCACAGAACGATCAGTTATCGCTTTGGCAGGATTATCGGCATAACCCGAAATACGTTTCTTCAAAATCCGCTCTTCCATGCCCGCATTCGCCGCCATGTCATGCACGTTGGTCACGGGTGCAATGGCAATCGCCGCATTTATGGCTGCACCATGCTTTATCGCTAAAAATGTCATCATCCCGCCGCGCGAATGGCCGAGCATAAACGCGTTATTCCCATCAAATCCAGCATTTTCCTTGGCTATTTTCAGCAAGTTAAGAACGTCATGCACATCATCATCGCCAAAACTTTCAACGCCTTCGCTGCCCGCATTACCGCGATAATTCGACGCAAAAACCAAATAACCCGCTCTTGCAAATGGCACCATCGAGCGCAGCACATTAATCAACGTCAATTTCCCATATTCGCCGCTGCCACCACGGTTATAAATCAGCACGGGATGCGCGCCCTTATGGATGGTTTTAGGCAGCGCGCATAAGCCCGTAATCAGCAGCCCATCACTTTCATAGGTGATGCTGCTAACCTCAACATCATCCACCGCTTCATAGTCGGTAATCATCTTGTTATAGGCGATTTCAGGCAGCGGAGTAGGGAAGACATGCGCATCAATCAGATGTTGCAGCGTATGCGGCACAAACGGGGTTTGTGAGCGTATCATGCGCCCCTCCGCTCGAAATCAATGCGCGGATCAACCAGCATATAGACGATATCGCCGAGCAAGTTGAATACGAGCCCAATCAACGTAAAGATAAACAACGAGCCGAAGATAATCGGATAATCGCGATTCACCACCGCCTCATAGCCGAGCAGCCCCATGCCGTTGAGCGAAAAAATAATTTCAATCAGCAGCGAGCTGGTAAATAATACGCGGAGCAGCGCGGCGGGTAGCCCAGAAATTACAATCAGCATCGCATTGCGAAACACATGACCATACAGCACCTGCCGCTCGGACAAACCCTTCGCACGCGCCGTCAGCACATATTGCTTGCTGATTTCATCCATAAAACAATTCTTGGTGAGGATGGTGAGTGACGCAAACCCGCTGATCACCATAGCAAGCACGGGCAGGGCAATATGCCAGAAATAATCGCCGATACGTGCAAACCAA
>JAYTDB010000037.1:0-5533 GCA_043736135.1 Rickettsiales bacterium | reverse complement strand
GCAATTATTCCAGCTTCAAAAAAAGGGGAGTGGAAACTTCTAGAATCAGAAAATATTCACGACCTTACTTTGCCAACCAAAGTTGAGGTTGCTGGCGTTGTATTGGAAAATACATACATCACTCGTGAGGACGGAGAAATAGAATATGAGTTTTCTATTAAGTTATCACCCAAAAGTCCTCATGGCGCACAAGCGCTTTCGACCAACGATGCGCTGGTGATTTTGGATACGACCATCACACCTGAACTAGAAGCCGAAGGCATCGCCCGTGACGTGGTGCGGATGATTCAGCAAGCGCGGAAAGATGCGGATTTGAACGTGTCGGATAGGATTATGCTGTCCGTTGTGTCGAGCTATAAGATTTCTAATGCGGTAAAAACGCACGCCGCCTATATTTGCGAGCAAACACTGACGGAAAACCTATCGTATGAAACGCTGGCAACGCCTCATTTTAGTTCGACAGGGGTGATTGAAAGTGAAGAAGTCACTATTTCTTTGGCAAAAACAGTGTAGATTAACACTCTGTTTATTATTATTTGCCATAGTGTCCGCATGAATCGATATCATTTTCTCATTACCACAGCTTTGTCGGTGCTTGTTGCAAGCTCTGCTATCGCCGCCACCGAGTTTCCTAGCCGTTTCTCGCAACCGCAGACGCCGTCAGTTCCTGCACCTGAACTCGCGCCTGCACCAACAGAAACGGTAGTGCCAGAGGCTGCACCAGAACATGTACTAAAACTACCTCCAGAATATAAGCCTTCAGAAGTGGCAGCACCCAGCGCAGCAGAAAAACCGCTGACATCAGAAGAAATTATTTTGCTGCGGGATTCGGCGAATACGTCGCCTACAAAAGCACCACAAGAAAAATATATCACTGCACCAACTGAAAAAACCGCAGCCCCCGTTGAGCTGATTTCACCGGCAAAAAAACCAACTGAAATGCCGCAAGCGGCTGCACCTACTGACGGTGGATTAAAAGCTGAGCTCGTTAATGTCTATAACAACCACCCACAGCTGCTTGCTGAGCGCGAAAAGCTGAAAGTGATTGATGAATCGGTTGCACTTGCCGTGTCGGATTTCCGCCCAAATGCAACGGCTGATTATAGCAAAGGTCGCGAACGCCAAAATGGCTCGGACGGTGTGTGGAATTATGGCGATACGACATCAAAAGGTCTGACAGTCACGCAACCTATATTCAGCGGGTTTTCTGGCGTAGAAGGCTTTAAAGCCGCCAAGCAACGAGTGAAAGCCGCTCGCGCTGATTTGGTCGCGCTCGAACAACAGCTTTTATTTAATGCCATCGTTGCTTATACGGGTGTGGTTGAAAAACAATCGGTGCTGAAATTATCGCAAAATAATGTTGATGTACTCACCAAACAGCGGGACGCTGCGCAAGTGCGTTTTGATGTGGGCGAGCTGACTAAAACCGACGTAGCACAAGCAGAATCGCGCCTGGCAACTGCCATCGCAGCCGAACAACAAGCACTTGGTGATGTGTCCATCGCCCGCGCAAGTTACGTTCGCGCTGTTGGCGTTGAACCTGGAGATAATGTAACGATGCCCGTCATCCCAACGGGCTTGCCAAAAGATATAGCAGAAGCGAACCAACTGGCGCAACTTGCCAACCCGATCATCCTAGCCGCCAAACAACGGGAGAAAGCTTTTGCCAGCGATGTCGGCGTGCAAGCCGGCGGCATATTGCCTTCGGTAAGCGTGCAGGGAACGGCACGACGCAGCGAGGGTGGCAATGCGTTCATCAATCGCTATGAAAATGATGCCATTAAATTAAATGTGACTATCCCGCTTTACCAATCGGGTGCTGAATGGTCACGCTTGCGTGCTGCACGCAATAGCGCACAACAAGCTAAATATAATACGCTCGATAGCGCACTCGCTGTCCAACAAGATGTTACCAGCGCATGGCAGAATTATGTCACTGCTGAAAGCATCATCATCTCAACAGAGAAAGCAGAAAAAGCATCCGCCCTCGCCCTTGAAGGTGTGCGGCAAGAAAATGAATTTGGGGTGCGAACCATGCTCGACGTGCTCAATGCCGAGCAAGAATATTTGGATACAAAGGTTAATCTTGTGCGTGCTACTCGCGTGCATAAAATCGAAGCTTATCGACTGCTCGCCTCGGTTGGCAAACTCACAGCGGTTGATTTAGGACTCGATGTAAAAGCCTATGATACAAAAGAAAATTATAACAATGCAAAATATCAGTTGCTTGGATGGTAATAATAGTTTTTTAATGCGTTCATGGTAATGTCGTTTTCGCGACATGTTATCATGGTAATAAAAACCTAAGGATTCGCCATGGAGGCTAAAGGAAAAGCCGGAGAAGAAGACTTATCGATGGAGGAAATCCTTCACTCGATTCGCAAGATTATTGCCGATGACGGTGATGACGCTGGCGCGGGCTCGACTAATGGCAATGCTGACGTAACCGGCTCCGATGTGCTTGAACTTACCGATATGATGGCAGAAGTGCCAGCCGCAGCTCCAGTTTCAGCAGCTCCTGCCGCTAATAATGATGTGCTAAGCGCGATTGATGAAATGTTCGCCGCTACGCCAATCCCCGCAGTTTCAACTCCTGCACCTGCCCCAACACCGTCTCCTACTCCTGCACCACAAGCAGCGCCTGTGACAGCTATCAGCTCGGACAACCAAGCATTTATTGATTCGCTCTTATCAAAAGAATCTGCCAACGCAGCAAGCTCCGCTTTTAAAAAAGCACTTCCTGCTGATGCACCGATTATGACCACACCTTCGCATACTTTCCGTTCCGGCGGATCGGTGGAAGATTTGGTGATGGAGGCGTTAAAGCCAATGCTTAAAGACTGGTTGGACACGAACCTGCCAAACATCGTCGAACGCATTGTCGAACGCGAAGTTCGCAAGCTTTCTCAATAATTCCCCACTATCAACTATCGGACATTTTATGACCAAAACTTACGGCAAATCACGCCTCCCTTCACGCCATGTTACCGAAGGCCCAGAACGCGCACCGCATCGCAGCTATTTATACGCAATGGGCGTAACCGAAGCGGGCATCAACGCGCCGCTGATTGGCGTGGCAACCACATGGAACGAAGCCGCTCCTTGCAACATCACGCTCGCACGCCAAGCCCAGGTGGTCAAAAAAGGTGTGTCGGCAGCTGGCGGTACGCCGCGTGAATTCACGACAATTACCGTGACCGACGGTATCGCCATGGGACACCAAGGCATGAAATCATCACTGGTATCGCGCGAGGTAATTGCCGATTCGGTGGAACTCACCATGCGCGGACATTCGTATGATGCGATTGTGGGTTTGGCGGGATGCGATAAATCGCTACCAGGTTTGATGATGGCGATGATTCGCCTAAACGTGCCAAGTGTATTCATTTATGGTGGCTCGATTTTACCCGGCAAATATAAAGGCAAGAATGTGACGGTGGTGGACGTGTTTGAAGGCGTCGGCAAACATTCGGCTGGCAATATGAGTGAGTCTGATTTGCGTGATTTAGAGCAAGTGGCATGCCCATCGGCAGGTTCGTGCGGTGGTCAATTCACCGCCAACACGATGGCGTGTGTGAGTGAAGCCATTGGCCTTGCGCTGCCGGGTTCGGCTGGCGCACCTGCACCGTATGAATCGCGCGATGCGTTCGCGTTTGAATCTGGACGTGCGGTGATGGAATTACTGAAAAATAAAATTCGTCCGCGCGATATCGTGACACGCAAATCGTTGGAAAACGCAGCGGCCGTGGTTGCTGCAACGGGTGGCTCTACAAATGCCGCATTGCATTTGCCTGCGATGGCGCATGAGGCGGGTATTGATTTTGATATGCACGCAGTGGGCGAAGTGTTCAAACGCACGCCTTACCTCGCGGATTTAATGCCGGGTGGAAAATATACTGCCTATGAACTCTATGAAGTGGGCGGCGTACAGGTGGTACTCAAAACGCTGCTCGATGGCGGCTATTTACATGGCGATTGCATGACGGTAACGGGCAAAACGCTTGCAGAGAATTTGAAAGATGTGAAATTCCCAACAGATCAAGACGTGGTTTATGCGCATAACAAACCACTCCGCGCTGAAGGTGGCGTGGTGACATTAAAAGGCAATCTTGCACCCGAAGGTGCGATTGTAAAAGTGGCTGGCCTGAAGAGCCTTGTATTTTCTGGCCCTGCCCTGTGTTTTGATTGCGAAGAGGAAGCGTTCGTGGCAGTGGAAAAGAAACAATACAAAGACGGTGATGTGATTGTGATTCGCTATGAAGGCCCCAAAGGCGGCCCTGGTATGCGCGAGATGTTATCGACTACGGCGGCGCTTTACGGCCAAGGTGCGGGCGAAAATGTTGCGCTTATCACCGACGGGCGTTTTTCGGGCGGCACACGCGGTTTCTGCATCGGCCATGTCGGCCCAGAAGCAGCAGAGGGTGGCCCAATTGGGCTGATTGAAAATGGCGACATCATTACCATTGACGCAACCCTTGGCACAATTGAAGTGGCTCTCACGAACGCAGAACTGGCTGAACGCAAGAAAAGCTGGAAACCAAGAGCGCATGATTATCAGTCGGGTGCTTTGTGGAAATACGCGCAAATCGTAGGCCCTGCTGAAAAAGGTGCAGTAACTCACCCAGGTGGTGCGGCTGAAACACATAGCTACGCGGATATTTAATCCCATATCTTCACCTCTCCCGCTTGCGGGGGAGGTAGATTTTGTTGGCGAGCATAGCGAGCTTAGAAAATCTGGAGGGGGAAACTTCCCCCACCGCTCGGCTAAGGACTTTGTAAGCACAAAATCCAAGCCTCACACCTCCCCCGCAAGCGGGAGAGGTAAGAGTCCACCTAATCCACAACGCGGATAAGCGCTGCCGACACAAAACACGTCAGTGGCACGCTGGCAAAGGCAAAAGCGGCGAGTAATAGCATCGCACCATTGCCATGCACACCAGCCGCAAAAATAATCAGCGGGATAGAAAGCGGCAAGCTGATAAGTGCGGGCAATACACCACCGCGCTTACTGCCGATAGTAAGTGCTGCCGTGAGTGTAGCAATCGCCGCCATGCTCGGTGATAATAAAAATAACCGCCAGAGCAGCTCGCTGGACTCAGCAACATCCAGCCCCGCCATCAGGCATAGCAGCGGCGCGATGAGCAAAATCGGCAACAATTGAACCACCCACATGCCCAATAATTTTGCACCAATAATCACCTCAAGCATTATCGGCTGCAACAGATATTGCTCCAACATGCCATCTTCATAATCGCGCTCAAAAATATGCGGCACGGCAATCACACTGGACAATAATAACGCCACGCACATCACCGCCAGCGCATCGCGCAGCATACCCTCAGGCCCCAGCGCAAACGTAAATAACGTGAATACAATTACGTAAAAAGCGAGCGCGCCCATCGCCCCGCCGCCTTTGCGGAATGCGAGTGAAAGTGTTTGGTTGAGCACGGCCTTAAACATCAGGCGAAGTCCTCCAATGATAAGGTGTGTGACGCCACCGCTGAATTAATAATATGTGAGGCGATGATGACAA